>NZ_JAFMNJ010000007.1:0-91054 GCF_017859255.1 Vulcanococcus sp. DEBay_Sum29NL08_54 | reverse complement strand
GCTGCAGCTTCTTAGGCAAAAACCCGCTTAAGCTCCCAGCCACGCTTTGCCTTGAGGTCCTGTGCTGGCTCAGCTCGAGTGGATGGTTGAAGACGGTCAGCGCCTTGCGGAATGCCGCCATGACCATCCCCATGCTGTCCTGGGTCCACAGCCCCTCGACAACGGCCAATGGGTTGTCCGGGTCTGGATGCCTGAGGCCGATCGGGTTGAACTGATTGGCGCAGGCGCCCCCCAGCCGATGGGAACACCCCACCACCCCTGGGTGTTTGAAGCGGAGCTGCCCAGCAACCCCGGCAGCGGCTACCAAGTCCGGGTTCAGCGCGGCGGCATCGAACACGTCGCCCATGACCCCTGGGCCTTCCGCGACGAGTGGATGGGCGATCTCGATCGCCATCTCTTTGCCGAAGGCAACCATCACCACATCTGGCAGCGGATGGGTGCCCATGTGGTGAGCCGTGACGGGGTCGCCGGGGTGATGTTCTGCCTCTGGGCTCCGAACGCCCGCAGCGTCTCCGTGCTGGGCAACTTCAATGGCTGGGATGGTCGCCATCACCCCATGCAGTCGCGCCTGGGCGGCTGCTGGGAACTGTTCATCCCGGGGCTCAAGCCCGGCGAGATCTACAAGTACGAAATCCGCAGCCAGCAGGGGCACTGCTACCAAAAAGCTGATCCCTACGGCTTCCGCCACGAGGTCAGGCCCGATAACGGCTCCGTGGTCGAAGCCCTGGAGGGTTACAACTGGGCGGACAGCACCTGGATGCAGGAGCGGGATAGCCGCAATCCCCTCGACCAGCCGATCTCTGTCTATGAGATGCACCTGGGCAGCTGGATGCATGCCAGCGCCGATCAGCCCTACATCGAGGCCGATGGCACAGCACGCCTGCCCGTGCCCGCCGCCGACCTCAAGCCCGGCGCGCGCCTCCTGACCTACCCCGAGCTAGCCGATCGGGTGATCCCCTATGTGAAGGAACGGGGCTTCACCCACATCGAATTGATGCCGATCTCGGAGCATCCCTTCGATGGATCCTGGGGCTACCAGGTCACGGGTTGGTATGCGCCCACCAGCCGCTTTGGCCGGCCCGATGAATTCCGGGCCTTTGTGGATCGCTGCCACGCCGAAGGCATTGGCGTGATTCTCGATTGGGTTCCTGGGCACTTCCCGAAGGATGCCCATGGCCTGGCCTTCTTTGATGGCGCCCACCTCTATGAGCACGCTGATCCCCGCATCGGTGAGCACAAGGAATGGGGAACGCTGATCTTCAACTACAGCCGCAACGAAGTCCGCAACTTCCTTGTTGCCAACCTGATCTATTGGTTTGAGCAGTTCCACATCGATGGCATCCGCGTCGATGCGGTGGCCTCGATGCTCTACCGGGATTACCTGCGTCCCGATGGCGAGTGGATTGCCAATGAGCACGGCGGGCGGGAGAACACCGAAGCGGTTCAGTTCCTCCAGCAGGCCAACCACGTGCTCTTCCAGCACTTCCCTGGGGCCCTCTCGATTGCCGAGGAATCCACCACCTGGCCGATGGTGACCAAGCCCACGGACATGGGCGGTTTGGGGTTCAACCTCAAATGGAACATGGGCTGGATGCACGACATGCTCGATTACTTCGAGCTCGACCCCTGGTTCCGCCAGTTCCACCAGAACAACGTCACCTTCTCGATCTGGTACGCCTACACCGAGAACTTCATGCTCGCCCTGAGCCACGACGAGGTGGTGCACGGCAAGAGCAACCTGCTCCACAAGATGCCTGGGGACGACTGGCAGAAGTTCGCCAACACCCGGGCACTGCTGGCCTACATGTGGACCCATCCCGGCAAGAAGACCATCTTCATGGGGATGGAATTCGGCCAACGGGCCGAATGGAATGTCTGGGGTGACCTGCAGTGGGATCTGCTGCAGTACGAGCCCCATCAAGGCCTGCAGTGCTTGGTGGATGACCTGAACGTCTTCTACAAGTCACAACCAGCTCTCTGGCGGGATGACTTTGAGGAGTACGGCTTCCAATGGATCGACTGCAATGACAACCGTCATTCAGTCATCAGCTTCATGCGCCGGGAGAGCACGACCGGCCAATGGTTGGTCGTGGTGGCGAACTTCACCCCGCAAAGCCACTCGCACTACCGGGTGGGCGTGCCGCTGAGCGGCTTCTACACCGAGGTGTTGAACACTGATGCCGCCCGTTATGGCGGCAGCAACCTGGGCAACCTCGGCGGCAAGTTCACCGACGAGTGGGGCATTCACAGCTACGAGAACTCCCTCGATCTCTGCCTGCCCCCCCTGTCGGTGCTGGTCTTCAAGCGGGATGAGAAGCGCAGCCAGGAGGGCCAGGCTGCCGGCGAGACTGAAGTTCATGACGATGCGGCGGAACCCGGCGCCTGGAAGGCCTCAATCGGGGGTCTGCTCGGGTAGGTTCCAAGGCCCCTTCGCTGGTCCTCATGTCTTCCAACGCCCCTCTGCTGCTGCGCGCCGCCCGTGGTGAGCAGGTGGAGCGTCCTCCGGTCTGGATGATGCGCCAGGCCGGCCGGTACATGAAGATCTACCGCGACCTGCGCGACAAATACCCCAGCTTCCGCGAGCGCTCGGAGAACCCGGATCTCTCCTACGAGATCTCGATGCAGCCGTTCAACGCCTTCAAGCCCGACGGCGTCATCCTCTTCTCCGACATCCTCACGCCCCTGCCCGGCATGGGCATTGACTTCGACATCATCGAGAGCAAGGGCCCCCAAATCCAGGACCCCATCCGCTCGATGGCCCAGGTGGAGGCCCTGACTCCCCTGAACCCGGCTGAGACCATGCCTTTTGTGGGTGAGGTGCTGGGCCGCCTGCGCCAAAGCGTGGGCAACGAGGCTGCCGTCCTCGGTTTTGTCGGTGCCCCCTGGACCCTGGCGGCCTACGTCGTTGAGGGCAAGAGCAGCAAGAACTACGCGGTGATCAAGGCCATGGCCTTCCGCGAACCCCAGATCCTGCACAAGTTGCTGGATCACTTCGCCGAGTCGATCGCCAACTACCTGCGCTACCAGATCGATTCCGGTGCACAGGTGGTGCAGATGTTCGACTCCTGGGCCGGTCAGCTGAGCCCAGCTGACTACGACACCTTCGCCGCGCCCTATCAAAAGAAGGTGGTGGACCTGGTCAAGCAGACCCACCCCGACACCCCCTTCATCCTCTACATCTCCGGCAGCGCTGGCGTGATTGAGCGGATGGCCAAGACCGGTGTGGACATCGTCTCCCTGGACTGGACCGTGGATATGGCTGAAGGCCTGGCCCGCATGCCCGAGCACATCGGTGTTCAGGGCAACGTGGACCCCGGCCTGCTCTTCGGCAGCCAAGACGCGATCCGCGATCGCATCGACGATTGCGTGCGTAAGGCCCGCGGCCGGAAGCACATCCTGAACCTGGGTCACGGCATCCTTCCTGGAACCCCTGAAGAGAACGGTCAGTTCTTCTTCGAAGCCGGCAAGTCCGTGATGGACCGCCTCGGAGCTGCGGTTTGAGTTCGGCCCCCGCACGGATCCTGATTACTGGGGCCAGCGGCTGCGTTGGCCAGCACATCGCTGATCTGCTCTACCGCGAGAGCGACGCCGAGCTGTTGCTCTGGCTTCGCGATCCCAGCAAGCTGACCGCCGTCCCGGCCAACGATCCGCGCATCACCCTGTTGGTGGGCGACCTACGCGATGTGGAACCCCACCGCGCCCAGATCGCCTCGGCCACCCGCATCATCCATACCGCCACCGCCTGGGGCGATCCCGAACGGGCCCAACAGGTGAACGTGGTGGCGGTGAAGCAGATGCTGGCGGCCACCAATCCAGAGGTGCTGGAGCAGGTGGTCTATTTCTCCACCGCGAGCATCCTCAACAAGGACCTGAAGCTGCTGCCGGAGGCGATGCCCTACGGCACCGAATACATCCAAACCAAAGCCCAGTGCCTGGAGCAGCTGGAGCAGCATCCCTTGGCCCAGCGCATCGTGGCGGTGTTCCCGACACTTGTGTTTGGCGGACGGGTGGACGGCGGCGGCAAATTCCCCACCAGCTACCTGACGGCCGGACTGAAGGAAGGCGCCCGCTGGCTCTGGCTGGCCAAGTGGCTGCGGGCCGAGGCCAGCTTCCACTTCATCCATGCGGCCGACATCGCCCGGGTTTGCGTCCACCTGGCGACCCATCCCCATCAGCCCAATCCAGAGGTCGGCCAGGGTGCCGTCCGACGCTTGGTGCTGGGACAGCCGATGGTGACGGTGGATGAAACCGTCAGACGCCTCTGCCGCTGGCGCCGCGCCTGGTACCCACCAGTTGGCCTGGATCTCCAGGGTTGGCTGATTGAAGGCCTGATCAAGCTGCTGCGGATCGAAGTGAATGCTTGGGATCGTTTCTCGATCCGCCAGCGGCACTTTGTCCACGACCCGATCAGCCCTCCGGAGCGCTTTGGCTTGGTGAGCCATGCGCCCACTCTCGAGGCGGTCTTCGAGGACGCCGGGCTGAAACACCGGGGCTAATCACAACAGGAGGTTTCAAATGTTGCGAACCTCTGCAGCAAACGCGACGAGGGCCACTTCGGCCTCTTAATTTGGCCAGGTTGCACGAGCTCAGATGCGCCGTCTCCTCTCCCTGATTGCCCTTTGCCTGGCGCTGGTGCTGGGTGCTTCCCCCAGCTTCGCCGCTGATGCCGACCACGGCGCTCAAATCTTCTCCGCGAACTGCGCTGCTTGCCACATGGGCGGCGGCAACGTGGTGAACGCCGAGCGCACCCTCAAGAAAGAGGCCCTCGAGTCCTACCTCGCTAACTACAGCGCTGGTCACGAAGAGGCCATCCAGTACCAGGTCACCAATGGCAAGAACGCCATGCCCGCCTTCGGCGGCAAGCTGAGCGAAGGTGACATCGCTGACGTCGCTGCCTACGTCGAGTCCCAGAGCCAGAACGGCTGGGCCTGATCTCTCAGACCCCACAGACCAAACCGCCCCTTCGGGGGCGGTTTTTTTATGCCTGCTAAAGGCGAGAGCCGTTGCCGTACAAGGCTGAGCGCGCGAGGGTGAACGATGCGCAACAGCCAACGCCATGGGCAACCGCACAGGCCACGAGAGGAGCAGAACGACTCAAGAGCAATCGGTCGTGGACTTTCTCAAGCGCTCGAAACTCGCCGCGATTCCACCGCTCAGAAATGCAGCTGACGGCGGTACGGGCAGTGCACAACAAACCGCCGAGCGCCACTGGAGTCAGGACTGAGCCAGAGCACGCCGGGCCTCAAGCACCTCGAGATAGAGCGCCTCATCCACCTCGCGGATGTCGTATTCACTCGGCAGGCAGCCGTGCTGATGGCGATGCACCACAAGCCAGCAATTGCGCTCAGGGTCGCGGGCTGTGCCGTCGAAGGTGAAGGACTCCTGGGCTAACCGCTGCACCAATTCAGACCGGGAGGGTTCTTGCTCTGCTGAATCGACGGGCATCTCGGCGTGTCTTGACCAGACTGGAGTCACTGGACCCAGCCATGATGGCGAGAGAGAGAGCCTGGCCGCTACTGCTGCTGAGCCTGACGCTGCTGGGGACGACGGTCAAAGCCCAGTCCAGCACTAATTTCGCCCCACTCGAACTGATTCAAGGAGGGGGAACACCGGCGGCGATTGGGCCGAATGCGCTGCGCATCCTTGAGGCCAAGCGCTGCCGACTGGTGGTCAACCCCGAGCTGCCAGCACTCCAACCCCTACGGATCGCACCGAGCGCCGTTGCGGCGAAAAACCGTCTGGGCTGTCTCTCCCCGGCGGATGCGATCTACGGAGCCGACGGCTGCCCGACCAGGCTCTGCAGCCAGACCAGTGGTGTCTTGACCCTGCCGGCTGCCCAATAGAGAAACTCTGGACACACTGAGGAGGACTCCTCTCATTCCGCAGCAACGGTCATGTTCAAGTCGCTGGTGAAGACCTCTGTGCTGGTCGCAACGACCGCTGTACTCAGCAGCCTTCCTGCCCTCGCCCAGGTGAGCGCCGCCAACGTCCGGGCCCTCAATTCCGCCCGCAACTGGGCCGTGGATAACAACGGTGGCCTGAGCGTCTATCGCCCCGCCGCCTGCATGTTCAACACCGGTGATGGCGGCGGCAGCTGCCTGACGCAGAACAACAGCCAGGGCTTCCGCTTCAAATTCCTCGGCGGTGCACCCGGCTGGCAGCAGCAGGGCACTCCCGCCACCACGGAAACCGAGATCCAGATCTCAAGCGATGGCCGCACGGTCAGCAACGTCATCTACAACGGCTCGCCCCGCTGATCGGAAAACCGTCCGGAGCGGACGGCCTGCATCCCCGAGGGGTGGAGGACCGAAGCTGCAACTTCGGTTCTCCCCTCCTTCAAAGCCAAACAATCGCCATACGGTTTGGTCACCACCCAGTTGAGGGAGGACCGCCATGCATCCCACCGCCGAACTGTTTACCGAGAAAGCCTGGGCCTCAGTTGTTGCAGCGCAGCAGCTCGCGCAGCAGCGCCGGCAGCAGCAGATGGAAAGCGAGCATCTCTTCGCCGCGCTCCTGGCTCAACAGGGTCTAGCCAATCGGGTGCTGGAGAAGGCCGGGGTGGATGTGGGGACCCTCAGCCAGACCATCGAGGCCTACATCGAGGGACAGCCCTCCTTGAGCTCTCCGCCTGAGAACGTCTATCTCGGCAAAGGACTCAACAGCGTCCTGGATCAAGCCAATGGACTCAAGGAGTCCTACGGCGATAGCTACATCGCCATCGAGCATTTACTACTCGCCCTGGCGGGTGATGATCGCTGCGGCAAACAACTGCTCAAGCAAGCCGGCAGCGATGCCGCCCAGCTCAAAGAGGCCGTTCAGGCGATTCGCGGATCCCAGAAAGTGACTGACCAGAACCCCGAAGGCACCTACGAATCCCTGGAGAAATACGGCCGCGATCTCACCCAGGCGGCCCGCGATGGAAAACTCGATCCGGTGATCGGTCGCGACGAGGAGATTCGCCGCACGATTCAGATCCTCAGCCGCCGCACCAAGAACAACCCCGTTCTGATCGGTGAACCCGGCGTGGGCAAAACGGCAATCGTCGAAGGGCTCGCCCAACGGATCGTCAATGGAGACGTCCCCCAGGCCCTGCAGAACCGTCAACTGATTGCCCTGGACATGGGGGCCCTGATCGCCGGGGCCAAGTACCGCGGTGAATTCGAAGAGCGGCTCAAGGCTGTGCTCAAGGAGGTCACGGCCTCCGAGGGACAGATCGTGCTGTTCATCGACGAAATCCACACCGTGGTGGGCGCCGGTGCCAGCGGTGGCGCCATGGATGCCAGCAACCTGCTCAAGCCGATGCTCGCCCGCGGTGAGCTGCGCTGCATCGGGGCCACCACCCTTGATGAGCATCGTCAGCACATCGAGAAGGATCCGGCCCTGGAGCGCCGCTTCCAGCAGGTCTTTGTCGATCAACCCACAGTTGAAGACACCATCTCGATTCTGCGGGGCTTGAAGGAGCGCTACGAGGTGCACCACGGCGTGCGCATCGCCGACAACGCCCTGGTGGCCGCAGCAGTGCTCAGTAGCCGTTACATCGCTGATCGCTTCCTGCCGGATAAGGCCATCGACCTGGTGGATGAATCCGCCGCGCGCCTGAAGATGGAGATCACCTCCAAGCCGGAGCAGATCGACGAACTCGATCGCCGCATCCTGCAGCTGGAGATGGAGAAGCTCTCGCTCGGACGTGAATCCGATGCCGCCAGCAAGGACCGGCTGGAGCGGCTGGAGAAGGAACTCGCGGACCTCAGTGAGCAGCAAAGCGCCCTGAATGCCCAGTGGCAAAAAGAGAAAGGCTCCATCGATGAGCTCAGCTCAATCAAAGAGGAGATCGAGCAAGTGCAGCTGCAGATCGAGCAGGCCAAACGCAGCTACGACCTCAACAAGGCCGCCGAGCTGGAGTACGGCACCCTGACGGGTCTGCACAAGAAGCTTGCCGCCAAAGAAGAGGAACTCACGGGCGAGGGCGATGACAAGTCGCTGCTGCGTGAGGAGGTCACTGAAGACGACATCGCCGAGGTGATCGCCAAGTGGACCGGGATTCCTGTGGCCAAGTTGGTGCAAAGCGAGATGCAGAAGTTGCTGCAGCTCGAGGATGAACTGCACACCCGGGTGATCGGCCAGGAGCAGGCGGTGACCGCCGTGGCTGATGCCATCCAACGCTCCCGCGCTGGTTTAAGCGATCCCAACCGCCCGATCGCCAGCTTCCTCTTCCTCGGCCCCACCGGTGTGGGCAAGACCGAGCTCTCCAAGGCCCTGGCCTCCCAGCTGTTCGACAGCGAAGAGGCGATGGTGCGCATCGACATGTCCGAGTACATGGAGAAGCACACCGTCAGCCGTCTGATCGGAGCGCCTCCGGGCTACGTCGGCTACGAGGAAGGCGGACAACTCACTGAGGCCGTTCGCCGCCGGCCCTACGCCGTGATCCTCTTTGACGAGGTGGAGAAGGCGCACCCCGACGTCTTCAACGTGATGCTGCAGATCCTCGATGACGGTCGCGTCACCGATGGCCAGGGGCGCACGGTGGATTTCACCAATACCGTCCTGATCCTGACCAGCAACATCGGCAGCCAGTCGATTCTGGATCTCGCCGGTGATCCCGCTCGCCACAGCGAGATGGAAGCACGAGTCAATGAGGCCCTGCGCGGACACTTCCGCCCCGAGTTCCTCAACCGACTCGATGAGTCGATCATCTTCCACAGCCTCAAGCAGGAGGAACTGCGGCAGATCGTGGAGCTGCAGATCCAGCGGCTGGCCAAGCGCCTAGAGGACAAGAAGCTCGGGCTGCAGGTCAATGCCGATGCCCTCGACTGGCTCGCCGGAGTTGGCTATGACCCCGTCTACGGCGCCCGCCCTCTGAAACGCGCGATCCAGAAGGAGCTGGAGACTCCGATTGCCAAAGGGATCCTCGCGGGGCAGTTCAGCGCCGGGCACGACGTGGCCGTCGACGTGGAAGGCGAGACGTTGCGCTTCCAGCAGGTGGACCCCAGCAAGCTGCCGCTGTTGGTCTAGTCCCTCGAACTAGCCGGGTTGGAGCGCAATCCCCATGTTGCGCTCCAACCAATCGGCCAGAACCAGCAGTCCCCACTGGCGCGCCCAGGGCCTGAGGTCAACCCGCCGCGATGCCGCCTTCAGATCCAGTTGAGGAAGACCGCTACTAGCCGATGGCGAGCGGAGCCACTGGTCAAAGGGAATCACAAACCCACGCTTGGGGGCGTCCTGCAGAACCGCCGTCACCTCCGGGAAGGCATCCCGCAGCAGTTGCTTCCCCTGGGCCAAGCGCTCTGAGGCGGCGATGGGCGCGAGAGCCTCAAAGAGAGCGACATCGACCAGCGGCACCCGAAGCTCCAGTGAACTCGCCATCGAGAGGGCATCGCTATCGCGCAGCAGCATCGCTCCCATGTAGCTCGACGTCTCGAGCCAGGCGATCTGATCGGCGAGAGCTGCAGACTCCAACCCCTCATGCAGGGGAGGCGTTGATGGAGCGGGGAGATCCCAGAGCTTGATCAAACGGGAGGCCTCGCGGGCTGAAAAAATCGTGCGCATGCAGCGGTGGGCCGCGGGCACACCGGGCGGACTGGCCAGGTAGTCCGAGAAGCGCTGGAGCTTGGCACGCTTGATCGGCCGAATCAGCTGGGAGGCGGCCCAGGCGGCCGGCCCGAGCCGTTGACGCAACGCCAGCAACTTCGGAACGGTTTGGAACAGCGGGTAGCCGCCGAAGAGTTCATCGCCCCCCAAGCCACTCATCACCACCTTCAATCCGGCATCGGCCGCCTCAGCTGAGACGCAGTAGGTGTTGAAGCCATCGGTGCTGGGTTGATCCAGGGCATCAAAGAACGCCGGCAGACGGGACCAGGCCTTGTCGCGTCGCAACAACAGGCGGCGATGGTCGGAACCAAAGCGTTGGGCCACCTGCTCGGCGAGGGCACTTTCATCGAAAGCCTCCTCTTCAAAACCGATCGAGAGGGTCGTCAGCCG
Organism: Vulcanococcus sp. DEBay_Sum29NL08_54; assembly: GCF_017859255.1. Classification (NCBI taxonomy): domain Bacteria; kingdom Bacillati; phylum Cyanobacteriota; class Cyanophyceae; order Synechococcales; family Synechococcaceae; genus Vulcanococcus; species Vulcanococcus sp. DEBay_Sum29NL08_54. The sequence goes on along the minus strand of NZ_JAFMNJ010000007.1, from coordinate 81,076 downwards.
TTGGTCAGAGGCCGCCAGGATCGCCGATGAATCCAGGCCGCCAGAGAGGAACAGACCCACGGGCACATCGGAGACCATGTGCGCTTCGACGCTCTCCTTGACGGCCGTTCGTGTGCGCTCCACCAAGGCGCCATAGGAGTCGCCCTTCTCCTCCCCAAAGCGCGGCTGCCAAAAGCGTTCAATCGTCAACGCGCCGTTGGCCCAACGGGCCAGATGGCCGGGCGGCAGAGCGTTTAACCCTTCGACCAAGGTCCCGAGCTGGGGAACGCAGCCAAACATCAGGTAGTGCTGCAGCGCCTCCCCATTGAGTTCGCGAGGGATTGATCCGCTGCGCAGCAGCGCCCGCACCTCCGATGAGAACAGCAGGCGTTGGTCTGACGATCGGTAGAGATAGAGCGGTTTGATCCCAAAGGGATCCCGGCCCAGCAGGGCGCTCTGGCGCTCCTGGTCGAACAGGCAGAACGCGAACATGCCGCGCAGGCGAGGCAAGGCTGAGGCCCCCTCACGGATCAACAGCCGCAGGAGCACCTCGGTGTCGCCCGTGGAGACAAAGGTCTCACCCTCGGCCTCCAGCTGGGCACGCAGGGTTTTGTAGTTGTAGATCTCGCCGTTAAAAACCAGCCGATAGCGCCCGCAGGGGGACTGCATCGGCTGGTGCCCCGCCGGGGAGAGGTCCTGAATCGAGAGCCTGCGGTGGATCAGGGTGCAGGTCGGGCTCTGCCATATCCCGGCGTCGTCAGGGCCGCGGTGGACCAGGAGTTCAGCAATGCGCTCGGCTTGGGCGCGAGGCATGGTCTCGGCCGAACCACGCGTGAGTTCGCCTGCCAATCCGCACATGCGAGGCGCCGCTCAGTGGAGTGAATCTACGGTCAAAGCAACGCGTTGATCCGCTGCGCCAACTGCCGATCGAGGTTGGAGAGCCCACCGGTGTCATGGGTGGTGAGATCGACGACAACCCGGTTCCAGACGTTGCGCCACTCCGGGTGATGGCCCATCGCTTCGGCGATCAGGGCCACCCGGCTCATGAAGCCAAAGGCCTCGTTGAAATCGGCAAAAACCAACTCTCGGTGGAGCTTTCCATCCACCAGGCTCCAGCCAGGCAACTGCTGCGGCAGCTGATCGATCTCAGCCGGAGTCAGCGGAACAGCAGCCATCAGCAACCCATCCAACAGCCCTCAGCCTGGCGCGGCTCAACCGAAGCGGTAGTGCTTGCGTACAGGCTGATGCACATCCCAGTGGCAGGAGAGACCGGACGCAAAGGTGACCAGATCACCGGCACCAAAGCGCACCGGTTCACCGCCCTCGGGAGTCACCGTGACATCGCCCTCCAGCAGCAGGCAGGTTTCCTGCTCGTCGTAGGTCCAGGGGAAGGAACTGATCTCGCAGCTCCAGATCGGCCACTGCTCCACCCCCAACGCCTCGAGCTGGGCAGGCTCAGGCCCATGGACAACGGTGATTGATGAGGCCATCAACGGCTGCCAGAACTGGGGCCATTCTCAAGGGCCAGATCGTGCAAGCGATCGATCAGCAGATCAATATCCGTGTCCTCCTCAGGCTCCGGTGTGGTCTCCCTGCGGCGCCGCACCTCCTCCGCCAGTCGCTCGGCATTGCGCCGCGCCAACTGGGTTGAAGGCGAGAGGTCCCGGCCACGCAGGGATGCCAGTTCCGCCTCCAAGGCCTCCACCCGCTGTTGCAGGCGCGTCAGCGCCGCGGTCAGTTCCTCGAGAGAAAGCGTCATCACTCACTCCCCGACCAGATGGGCCGCGACCCGCCTGCACTGGGGCCTCGAACGGTGCTCCCAGAGGTAGACCGCCTGCCAGATGCCAAGCAGCAACTCCCCATCCACAACGCTCAGGGAGAGGGTTTGGCTGGTCAGCGCCGAGCGGATGTGGGCGGGCATGTCGTCAGGCCCCTCGTCGTCATGGCGATAACGGCGCAGGGAATCAGAGCCATCCAAGGCGCCATGGGCGACCTGAGGAACCACGGCCTCCATCCAGGCCGCTAGGTCATCGAGAACCCGCGGATCGGCGTTCTCATTAATGGTCAGGCTGCAGCTGGTGTGGAGAGCACTCAGATGCAGGACGCCCTGTCGCAGGCCCGTGGAGCGAATCCAGCGGTTCAGCTCAGGGTCGATGCGCAAGAACCCCTTGCCGCTGCTGTTGAACTCGAATTGCTCGAGCGCCTGCTGCAAGCCCATCACTGATCCAGCGCAACCCGGCTCCAGTCAAAGCGATCAGCCACGGAGAGCCAGGGCCATCGTTCAGGCTGGGGCGATGACGACAGAACTCACACTCCTCTACGACGGTGGCTGCCCGCTCTGTCTGCGGGAGGTGAATTTCCTGCGAAAAAGAGATCAGCACTCGCGGATCGCCTTTGTCGACATCAACGCCAGCGATTACAGCCCGGAGCAGCACCAGGGAATCAGCTACCGGCAGGCCATGGGGCGCATCCATGCCATCCAGGGGAATGGGACCGTTCTGAAGGATGTCGCGGTCTTCCGCGAGGCCTATCGCCTGATCGGCCTGGGCTGGTTGTACGCCCCGACGGCCTGGCCCGTCATCGGACCGTTGGCGGACTGGGTCTATGGCCTCTGGGCCCAGTGGCGCCTCGCCCTCACGGGACGCCCGAACCTGGATCAACTCTGCAACTGCCGCTTAGAAGCGACGGCGGATCAGACGCGCTGAGACGCGGGTATCCAACAGCAGGGTCAATAGCCCCACCATCAGCGAGAGCATCGCCACAACGAACAGCGGCACCACGATCGCCGTCAGGTCAATCACGGCGATCGCACTGATGAAGGTGACCGCCACCACGGCTGCCACCAGCACGCCGGTTGTGGTGACCGCTTCGCTGGCACGGGTGAGCAGGGTCATCCGCCGCTTCAACAACGCCAGATCCATGGCTTCGTCCCGGATGCTCTGCAACCGCTGGGCCCGGTCCAGCACACGGGCCAGGCGGTTACTGATCACACTCAATAGGCCCGCGATGGCCGTCAGCAGAAACACTGGGGCCACTGAGAGCTGAATCGCCTTGGCCAAGCCGAGCATCGGTGAGCCAGCTCCGGGATCCATCGTCAGCCACATCGACAGGTCCACCTAAGCGAGGCGAGACAAAACTGCCAACCTGGCGGCAACCACTCACCGCCCCGTGACCCAAATCAACAGCAGCTACAGCGGGGACCTGCGTTGTGCCTCGCTGCACGGGCCATCGGGCTCCGCCCTGGAAACCGATGCCCCAACCGACAACCAAGGCAAGGGCGAGCGCTTCTCACCAACCGACCTGGTGGCGACAGCTCTGAGCACCTGCATCCTGACGATCATGGGCATCGTCGCCGAACGCCACGACTGGGATCTCAAGGGATGCACGGCCCGGGTGGAGAAGGTCATGACCAGCGAAGCCCCGCGCAAGATCGCCCAGCTCGAGGTCTGGATCGAACTACCGGCCCACCTCGATGAAAAGGCCCGCAAGATCCTGCGCAAAGCCGCTGAAAACTGCCCGGTCAAATTGAGCCTTGAAGGGGCCGTGGCGATGGAGCTCCACTGGAGCTGAGGACAGTGCCTAGGGTCGCGCCCAGAGCCGGGCATTCCCTTGAGCGCAGGACAGGCATACGCACAGCTTCGCGATCACCTGCACACCACCCAACTGCTCGGAGGGATTCAGAGCACGCTCTACTTCGACCAGAACACCGCCATGCCGCCGGGATCGGCCCACTGGCGCGGCGAGCAGCTGGCCCTGCTGGCGCTGCAGCTGCACGAGCGGCAGACCTCAACGGAATACGCCGATCTGCTGGCCAATGCCGAGGCCGAAGCAGGAGCCCAGGCCAGTCACGAGCAGCAGCGCAACCTCCAACTGTTGCGCCAGCAATGGGAGCGGCAGTCCCGCCTGGATCCTGCCCTGGTGGGGCAACTGGCCCAGGCCCAGGCCCAGGGCTACGCCCTTTGGCAGGAGGCCAAGCGCGACAACGCCTTCGCCCGCTTTGCCCCGGCCCTCCAATCCCTGATTGATCTGCGGCTCGAGCAGGCACGCCAACTGGCTCCGGCCGAACGGGATGCCTCGGGCCAGGAGCGAAGCCCCTGGGAAATCCTGGCCCAACCCTTTGAACCGGACGTCAGCAAAGAGGCGCTCAGCCGCTGGCTGCTTCCCCTGCGCAACGAGCTGCCGCCGCTGCTTGAGCGAGCCCAGGCGCTCCCCAAGGGCAGCACTGAGCGCTGGGATCTCAGCGACCAATCCCAGGAGAGCCTCTGCGATCAACTGCTGCAGGAGTGGGGGTACAACCCTGAGCGCTGCTGCCGGGCCCGCTCACCCCACCCGTTCTCCAGCACCCTGGGGCCGGATGACTTCCGGATCACCACCCGCGTCGTCGAGGGGCAACCCTTCTCGGCCTTCCTGGCCACCGCCCATGAATGGGGGCACAGCCTCTATGAACAGGGACTGCCGCGCACGGGGGATCACTGGTTCCCCTGGCCCCTGGGGGAAGCCACCTCCATGGCCGTTCACGAAAGCCAGAGCCTCTTCTACGAAAACCGACTGGCCCGCAGCCAGGCCATGGCCTGCCGCTGGCATCCGCGTTTCGCCCAGGCCCTTGGCCAGGACGTCTGGGGGAGCAGCCAGGGGTTCTGGCGCGATCTCAATCCGATCGCTCCGGGATTGACCCGGGTGGAGGCCGATGAGGTCAGCTACGGCCTGCACGTGCTGCTGCGCTACGAGCTCGAGCTCGCACTGCTGGAGGGGGGGATGCCCGTTGAGGAGTTGCCCAGTGCCTGGAACCGGGCCATGAAGGAGCTCCTCGGCATCGAGCCGAGCAACGACCGAGAGGGCTGCCTGCAGGACGTGCACTGGAGTGAAGGACTCTTTGGCTACTTCCCCTCCTATGCCCTGGGACACCTGATCAGCGCCCAGATCAGCGAGACGATCGAAGGGCAGCTCGGTCCGATCGAATCGCTACTAGAAGCGGGCGATGACGCAGCCCTGGGCCTCTGGCTCAAACAGCGGGTGTACCCCCTGGGGCGCAGTGTCAACGCCATGGAACTGGTGGAGCAGGTTTCAGGCTCCCCCCTGAGCCATCACCCCTTCCTCCGCTACCTGCAGCAGAAGCTCGAACGACTCGCCGCGTGAAGAAACGGAACAAAGGTGTGCAAACGCTGACCGTTGCGCTCTGATGGGTCTGCGCGACAGGAAAGAGATGGCAAATCAATTCCCCCGCAAGGCCAGTTTCGATCTCTCGCCCCAGCAGCATGGGCAGAGCGTTAACAGCCAAGACAGCAACTCTGCCGGTGCGGAAGCAACCAGGCGCAGTGAAGACGAGCGCTTGGTCAATGAAAACCTAAGCCGGATTTTGCAGTCCTCCAGCTATCAGCTGGCCCACGCCGATGAGGGACTGCTCTCCAGCGCGGAGATGCGCGGCGTCCGCATGTTGCTGGAAATCACCAAGCCACAGCAAATCCTTGAAGCCGAGGGCGTTGAGTCCACCATCATCATTTTTGGTGGGGTGAACATCATTGAGCGCTCCGCTGCCGAGGGGCGACTGGCCGCCGCAGAAGCCGAACTCGCCCGTAACCCCAACAGCGGCCCACTGCAACGGCAGTTGAGACGCAGCCAGACCCAGCTGGAGTTCTCGCGGTACTACGACGCGGCCCGTGAGTTCAGCCGGCTGGTCTCGGCGGACCAACAGGCCGGTCATCACAACCATGTGATCGTCACCGGTGGCGGCCCCGGAATCATGGAAGCGGCCAACCGCGGTGCCTTCGATGCCGGTGGACGCTCGATCGGTCTGAGCATCAAGCTCCCGGGGGAACCAGAGCCCAACCCATACATCAGCCCCGAGCTCTGCTTTCAGTTCAATTACTTCGCCCTACGCAAGTTCCACTTCGTCAAACGCTCGGCCGCTGCAGTCCTCTTCCCCGGCGGCTTCGGCACCCTTGATGAGCTGTTTGAAGTGCTGACCCTCCGCCAGACCGCGATCAAGGGTCAGATGCCCGTCATCCTCTTTGGAACGGAGTTTTGGCAACGGCTGATTGATTTCGACTACCTGGCGGACTGCGGGCTGATCCGCGAGGAGCACCTGGAGCTCGTCAGGTTCACCGACTCAGCGCAAGAAGCCTGGTCCTGGATCCAGGCCTGCGAAGCCCAGCAGGATCACGAAGATCTGAGCTCCGAGGCGCTCGCGGCCTAGGCCAAAGGCCGGTTCCGGGAACTCCGTAGGATGCCGCCCATCCTTAAGGCCCGCTGCCCTGATGGCGAACATCGACCACGCCCCAAGCCGCACGATGCTCAACCTGCTGCACGTGCTGCCGGCCTTTGCCGATGAAGCGGAACTGCGGCTGAACACCATCGTTGAGCTGAACAGCAACACGATCAACAAGTACGAGCTGATCACCGAAACCGGTCACCTGAAGCTCGATCGCGTCGGCTATTCCTCCCTGGCCTACCCCTTCGCCTACGGCACCATCCCCCGCACCTGGGATGAGGACGGCGACCCGCTCGACATCGAGATCGTCGGTGTGACCGAGCCCCTGGTGCCCGGCTCCCTGGTGGAAGCCCGCATCATCGGCATCATGAAATTCGACGACGGCGGCGAAGTCGACGACAAGGTCATTGCCGTGCTGGCCGATGACAAGCGCATGGACCACATCACCAGCTACACCCAACTCGGTGAGCATTGGCTGAAGGAAACCCAGTACTACTGGGAGCACTACAAGGACCTCAAGAAGCCCGGCACCTGCCGCGTCAATGGCTTCTTCGACTCCGCCGAAGCCGTCAAGATCGTCAAGGAGTGCGAGGCCCGCTACATGGAAGTGATCGCGCCCAAGCTGGTCAACTGATCGCAGCCAAGCCCCCAACCGGGGGCTTTTTTCATGGCTTGGAGTCCGCGGACGCTTGGGCTCGAGCCACGGCCCGCGCCATGCCGTCGCGGCTGGCCAATCCCTGCAGGGCCTTCACGGGAAGGCCCGTGGCAGGGAGGGCGCTGGGGAGATGGGGCAGGTCCGGCAGGGCGAGATCAAAGACCGGCAGTTGACGCAGGCCGTTGGGACGCAACTGATCTTCCAACTGGGCGAGGTTCGCAGAAGCCGGTAGCCAGAGCAGCTCCGAGCGCCGGCAGTCCGCCAAGGTGACAGCCGGCCCCAAGCCGGTGAGGGCCCGCTGCAGGTCAGCCAGGGTGACCAGGCCCACCACCCAGTTCTCCTGCTCGACCATCAGGCAGTGACCATGGGCCGAGAGCAGTTGCTGCAGCGCTGACTGGGCCGACTCCGCAGCATTGAGCACCAGCGGTGCCTCGGGCTCAAAGGCATCGAGCACCGGCAGGGACGCCAAGGCATGACGGCGCTGGTCCTCAATCAGATCAGGCCCCAGCAGACCGGGGTCAGCCAGGCCCTGCCAGCGCTCCACCAAGGCTGCACTCAGACCCGCGGCCGCCATCAGCGGCAGGACGATGCGGATGTCACGCGTGAGCTCAAACAGCAGCAAGAGGGCGGTTAAAGGGGCGCGGGCACTGCCGGCCAGAACCGCAGCCATCCCGACCATGGCGTAGGCGGGGGGTTCCGCCACCGGCAGGCCAAAACCGCTATCCCCCAGCAGTTGGCCATAGACGTTGCCCAGCACCGCGCCGGCAAACAGCGACGGCGCAAAACCACCACCCACAAAACCTGTGGCGCTGCTCAAGGCCGTAGCCAGCAACTTCACCAGCAGCAGACCCACCAGGGTGAATAGGGCGATGCCGCCCCCACTGCCGAGCAGCGCCTCGATCGTGTCGTAGCCCACCCCAAGGACCTGGGGAAAGCCCAGGGCCATCAAGCCAATGGCCAAGCCCCCCAGGGCAGGCAGGGACCAAGACGGCAGGCGTCCCAGCAGGCGCTGGACCCGTGGACTCCGGCCAGCCGCCAGCAGGCGCAGGAGCGCCAAGGACACTCCGCTCGCCAAGAGCCCCAAGCCCAGATAAAGGGGCAATTCCAGGGGCGAGCGCACCTCGTAGGCCGGCAGGCGAAAGATCGGGTCACTGCCCAAACAGAGCTGCGTGACGAGGGCGGAGGCCACCGCAGCCACCAGCACTGCGCGAATACTGGGACGGCCGGGGATGGTGCTGTAGCTGCCCTCAAAGGCAAAAAAGACACCGGCGATCGGGGCCTTAAAACCGGCCGCCAGTCCAGCCGCAACACCCGCCGCCACCAAGGCCTTCTGGGACTCGGGGGGCAGTCCGCCGCGCATCCCAAGCCACAGGCCAATGTTGCCGCCGCTCTCCACGCTGGGCCCCTCAGGACCAAGGGACGCGCCGCTGCCCAGGCTCAGCGAAGCGCCCAGCAAACGCTGAAAGGGCAGCTTGGGCTTGGCCTGAACCGCGCCGTCAGCCATGGCCATCAAGCTGGGCAGTCCGGGACCCAGGTCCCTGGACCACAGCCGCAGCAGACCGACCCCCAATCCCCCGAGCACGGGCATCAGCACCACCGGCCAGGAGGCCAACCACAGGGGGAGACTGCCCGTGATCGCTGGTGTGGGATCGGGAGGAAGCGGCGTGGGATCCGGCAAAAAGCCCACGCCCCCCAGACCGATCTGCAGCAACGCCCGCAGCGGTGTGCCGCTGTCGACCGGCAAGGGATCCACCGGCAGAACGGGCGGCTCGGGCTGGGTCTGTCCCACCAAGGCCAGGGCCCAGGACACGGCCGGGCCAAACAGACCGTTATTGATCAGGCCGAGCAGCTCGTGGAAGCCGACCACGGCCAATCCCGTCAGACCGCCAACGAGGGCCGCCCAGGCCAACAGGCTCCATTGAAACGGAAGGGGCCGAGCCTCATCGAGCTCAGGCGGGGCCCCGTCCGGAAGGGTGTCAGGCCTCGGGCCGAACGGTTGCAAAGATCTCCTCCAGGATCTCTCCTGCTCCCTGGGCCTTCAGTTTGTGGGCCAAGTCAATCCCCAGGGCTTCAGGGTTGGTTTGATCCCCCTGCACCTGATCGCGGATCAGACGCTTGCCATCGAGGCTGGCGACCATGCCGGTGAGCACGAGCTCGTCCCCTTCAAAACGGGTGTTCACACCGATGGGGACCTGACAGCCGCCCTCCAGTTCGCGCAGGAAGGCGCGCTCAGCCAGGCAGCGACGGGCGGTGGGAACGTGCTCCAGCACTTTGATCTGCTCCAGCACCTTGGCGTCGCCATCGCGGCACTCAATCCCCAGGGCCCCTTGACCCACGGCATGGAGGGAGATGGAGGGATCGATCAGCTCGTGGATGCGATCGCCTAGGCCCAGACGACCGAGACCGGCGGCGGCCAGGATCAAGCAATCGAATTCGCCGGAATCGAGCTTCTCCAGGCGGGTGATGACGTTGCCGCGCACATCCTTAAAGGTGAGGTGCGGGTAGTGGTGACGCAGCTGGGCCAGACGACGCAGGGAGCTGGTGCCCACCACGGCCCCGTCAGGAAGGGTCGCGAGGGTCTTGTCCTTGTGCTTCTCGTGCACCACCAAGGCATCGGCGGGATCCTCCCGCTCGGTGATGCAGCCCAACATCAGCCCCTCAGGCAGGTTGGTGGGCAGGTCCTTCAGGCTGTGGACGGCGATGTCGGCACGGTCCACCAGCATCTGAGCCTCGAGCTCCTTGGTGAACAGACCCTTGTCCCCAATCTTGGCCAGGGCCACATCGAGGATCTTGTCGCCCTGGGTGGCCATCGCCTCGATGGTGATCTCGAGACCGTCATGGGCCTTGGCTAGCTCGTCACGCACCCAATGGGTCTGGACCATGGCCAGCTGGCTGCGGCGAGAGGCAATGCGCAGTTGGGAACCAGCCATCGGAATGCATCAAGGCAGCAAACAGCCGCCAAGCCTAGGGAGTGGTGTGCCCATCGCGGCCAAAGGCCGCAAAGTCTTGATCAGTCGTCGTTTGCGAAGAGGGCCAGGGGAAGGGGCCCCCAGGTGTCCTCGGTGCTGGGATCCACGGGGTTGTGTCCAGTGATCAACAGACCTTCGCCAAGGCCGCTCTCACGGCGCACCAAAAAACGACCGTTGTTCTGATTCGCCTTCAGGAAGACGGGGCCCTCGATTGTCGCCAGCTCCTCACCGGCTGGATCCAGCTCCAGGGTTTCCCAGGAGAAGCGCTGCTCAAGCGCCCGCAGGGTCGCGACCGCAAGGGCTGCGGAGGGGGCCATCACACCCACGGTGAACCACTCGCAGGTCGCCATGGCCTGGGTCAGTTCCTCCAGCAGTTGCCCCTGCTCAGCTGAGGAGAGCTCAGGCGCCGTGCGCAGTCCCTTCAGTGATGCCAGCAGCGAGGGCCCGTCAGCCATGGATGGAGGAAGAAGTGGGGTGGTGCCGTTCCCAGACGGTGAAACCGGCCAGGCAGAAGCTGAGCCACACATAACCGACGGCCGCCCCAGCCAGGATGTCCGTTGGCCAATGGGCGCGGCAATAGAGGGTGCTCAGCCAAACCAAGGCGACCCAAAGACTCGAGAGAACAAACAACGGCCGGCGCAGCCTGGGGTAGTGGGCCGCCAGCAGGGTGCAGCTCATGAAATAGAAGACCACCGAACCGGCTGCATGGCCGCTGGGAAAACTGCGGCCACTCAGCTCCAGCAGGCTGGCGTCGGGGCGGGGTCGATCAAACCAGGGCTTCAGCAAGCGATCAACGATCACCAAAATGCCGCCGGTTCCGGCCACGACGCAGACCAAATCAGGCCAGAAGCGCTTGAAGGCCAGGAAACCCAGAACAGCCAGGACCAAAACAGCGGTCACATGAATGCCACTGGCTTGATAGACGACCAGCAGCAGCTGTCCAAGCCAGGCGGGGATGCGCTGGTGCAGCCCATCGAGCAGGACGCGATCGAAGGAGTCCGGGGCATTGGCCTTGAGGGTTGGACTCACCACCAGCAAGACAACCGCAATGGCCAGGGTCAACAGCAATCGGCGCCGTCCAAGGGCGTTCAACCACTCACGCAGAAGAGGAGGCATGGCGATCACCGTCTCTGGCTCAACTGATCGAGGGTGGTGCGGTCCAGTCTGATCAGGCGGTGGGCATCCAGGCGGCCCAGCAGCTCCGCATCACCGGGTCCCACGCCAAGGTCCAGCAATTCACGATCAGACCCCAGGACCAACACCGAGTCAACGGGCAGGGCTTGGGCCTCCAGCTGATCGATGGCCGAACGGGCGTCGTGAACGAAGAGCACCGGACGACCGCTGTAGAACACCACGCTGTAGCGCTTGTAGCCCGCCACCAGCAGCGGTTCACCCGGCGCAGCTGAGGCAGCGGCTTGACGGGCCAACACCCGGATCGGCAGCAGGCGCTCACGATCCATCAGGGGCGCCAAGACGGGAATCACCAAGGCCAAAACCGCCGCAAACCCAGCGGCATTGGGGAGCCAAAGCCAACGCAGGGCGACGCCATCCCGCGCACGAAGCAACCAGATCAACGCGCCGCAGGCACCTGCCAAGGGGAGTGCCAGCAGCCAGGGCAAGCCGGACTGGGCGATGGCATCCGCGAAACCGGGGTAGGCCGGATCCACCTCAATCAAGCGAGGGGCAAGGACGGCGGCCAAGGCCATCAGCCCCAAGAGCACGGCATTGAACCAACCGCTGCCCCGCTGCAGACGATCCAGCCAAGGGGGATGGCCCGTGCCCGGGGAAAGGGGCGCAAACAAGAGGCCCACCAGAAGGACTGCACCCGGAACGGCCGGAAGGATGTAGCCGGGCAATTTGGTCGCCGCGGCGGAGAAGAAAGCCACCACCACCACAAGCCAAATCAAGCCGAATTGGGCGAGGGCCTCGCCCGCATCACTGCGGTGCCAGCGCTGGGGAGCCCAGACCTGCAGCTTGAGGATTGCCGCCGGGAGATAGAGCGACCAGGGCAGTGCCAGTAGCAGCAACCAGGGCAAATAAAACCAAGGGGGACCTGGGTGGGCGTAGATCACCGAGGTGAAGCGCTCCAGGTTGCTGAAGCCGATGAAGCGCGCGAGGAAGGTGAACCCGTTGGCCTGGGTCGCTGCCACATACCAAGGCAGGGTCACACCCAAAAACAGGGACAGCAGCGCCAGCCATGGGGTCTGACGAACCTCCGGCCAGAGATCACGCCGTAGCAGCAGAAAACCAATGATCACCAGGCCGGGTAGGAGCAGGCCAACGGGACCTTTCGCCAGCACCGCAATCCCGCAGAAGAGCGCCAACACCACATGGCCCAGGCGCCTCAGGACCTGTTGATCCCTGCGCCAGTAGGCCAGGGCAAAGCCCAACAGGGCCAGGCTGATGCCACTGGCCAGAAACATGTCGGTGACAGAGGAGCGGCCCCAGCCCACCCAGCCGGGACTCAAGGCCAACAGCCCGCTGCAGAGGGTCGCGCGCCCCAGCCGTTGACTCACGGACTCCGTCGATGGCGCCAGGGCAAGCAGCAGACCAAAAACGGCAAAGACAACGGCGCTGGCGGCGAGGGCCGCAGGGAAGCGGGCTGCCCATTCACTGACACCGAATAGCTGGAAGCTGAGGCCCACCATCCAGTACCCCCAAACGGGGTAATCGAAAAAGGTTTCACCGTTCCAGCGGGGGGTGACCCAGTCACCGCTGAGCACCATCTGGCGGGGCACCTCAACGAACAACCCCTCGGTTTTATCCAAGAGGCCAAGGCTTCCCAACTGGTTAAAGAAAGCCAGAACACAGAGGCCCAACAGGGCGGCGATCGCCGTGATGAGCGCCCGGGAGGGATTGGCATCCAGCCAAGTTCTGAGCCTCTGCATCACTAGTTGGGGGTGTTCCAGACGAAACGGCTACTGGCGGCGTAGTTCCAGACGAACACGACAACGATCCCGGCCAACTGGGCCCAGAAGACATTCGGTGCGATCAGGCTGTAGTAGGCCGAAGCCAGGCCCACATTGGCCATCACCGGTAGGGAGGCCACCAGCAGGAACTTGAACAGTCCGCGCAGCAGCAGGATGCCCTTCAAGCGAGCGAAACGGAAGGTCAGGGCGTTGTTGATCAGGTAGTTCGAGCTGGCTGCTGAGATCACACCGATCGGGAGGGCCTGCTCAAAGCCAAGACCCCAGAGAGCCATGAACAGCTGCGTGATCAGCAGCTGCACCGCAACGCCACTGAGACCGACCAAACCAAAACTGATGGCTCGCCTGGGCAGCAGGCGGAAGCTCAGGGTGTGGAGGATTGAGATCAGGAAATCCCAGAAGATGGCCAGATCCAGCTTCGAGCTGCCGTAGGTGCGGGGCTGGAAGGTCAGGGGCACCTCGACGGTGCTCAAGCGGCCTCGGCTCACCGCCAGCAGTTCGTAGAGGAACTTGAACCCGTTGACATCCACGCCACGGATCAAGGGCAGCAGCGGCTCCAGGCGCAAAGCAAAGAAGCCACTCATGTAGTCCGTGAGATGGGCATAGCGCTTGGGCAAGCTGAAGCGGGCACTGGCGTTGGCCCACGTCGATCCGGTTTCCCGCCGATCGCTCAGCCCCAGGATCTGGGCCTCGGGATGGAAGCGACTGCCGATGACCAGGTCCGCACCACCGGCTTCCAGGGTCTCGATCGCGCGGCGGACAGAGCCAGGCTCGTGCTGGCCGTCACTGTCCATCACCAGGACAAAGTCGCCCGTGGCATCCAGCAGACCTTCTTTGATGGCGCTGGCCAAACCGGAGCGCCCGACCCGGCGGATCAGACGAAGCCGCGGTTCGTCATGGGCGAGCTGACGAACCAGCTCTGCTGTCCCATCCGCCGAGTCGTCATCCACCACCAGGATTTCCAAATCCCACTGCTCACCCAGGGGAAGCAGCTGGGCCAGAAGCGGCTCGATGTTGCCCCGCTCGTTGTAGGTGGGCAGAACAATCGAGACCCGCAAGCCCATGGAATCCTCAAGACAAAGCCGGCGGGAAGACCCGCCGGCGCCTGAACCTTAAACCGCTTGGACCGCAGTCAAAGAGTTGGTTACTTGATGTACTCCTTGAGAACGCCATTGCGGTTGGGGTGCCGCAGTTTGCGCAGGGCCTTGGCCTCGATCTGGCGGATGCGCTCGCGGGTCACATCAAAGATCTGCCCGATCTCCTCGAGGGTCTTCATCCGACCATCGTCCAGGCCGTAGCGCAGGCGCAGCACATCGCGCTCACGGGGGCTCAGGGTTGCCAGCACGCCCTCGAGATCTTCCCTCAGCAGGTTCTTGGCGACGTCCTGCTCAGGATTCTCGATATCAGCCTCAATGAAGTCACCCAGGCGGGAGTCTTCCTCCTTGCCAATCGGTGTCTCCAGCGAAATCGGCAGCTGAGCACTCTTGGCAATGAAGCGGAGCTTCTCGATGGTCATCTCCATCGATTCAGCAATCTCCTCTTCAGTGGGCTTGCGGCCGAACTCTTGAGAGAGGGTCTTGGTGGTCTTCTTGATCCGAGAAATGGTCTCGTACAGGTGGACCGGCAGACGGATCGTGCGGGACTGATCCGCAATCGCGCGGGTGATCGCCTGACGAATCCACCAGGTGGCGTAGGTCGAGAACTTGTAGCCCTTCTCGTGATCGAACTTCTCGGCGGCGCGAATCAGGCCGAGGGAGCCCTCCTGAATCAAATCCTGGAAGCTCAGGCCCCGATTCATGTACTTCTTGGCAATCGACACCACCAAACGGAGGTTCGACTGGACCATCTTTTCCTTGGCGCGGCGACCCAACATCAGGCGCCGGCGGAACTTGACCAGGGGCATCTCGACGAGAGCCGCCCACTCCTTGGTGTCGGGGTAGTGGCCGTTGTCTGCCTCGAACTGGTTCGCTAGCTCCTCGAGCTGCAGCAGGTCCGCAATTTTGCGGGCCAGCTCAATCTCCTCGTCAGGACGCAGCAGTCGAATCCGGCCGATCTCTTGGAGATAAACCCGGATGGAGTCTTCGGTGTAGACCCCCTTCGGCCCGATCTTGATGCTCGCCAGGGCTTTGGCGGTTTTCGCTGCATCCTTCTCCGTGGCCTTGGCATCGGCAGCTGGAGCCTTACCCGCCGCTGCAAGCAGCTGATCAGCCGCCTTGTCCAGGTCGGCGGCCGCGGCCTTCTTGCTGGTGGCTTTCGATGCCGCAGCCTTTGTGGAAGCAGCCTTGGTCGATGCAGGCTTTTTGCTGCTGGCGGCCTTGGTGGAGGCCGCTTTCGTCGATGCAGCCTTCGTGGCCTTGGCCTTGGTTGGGCTGACCTTGTTCGCGGCCTCGGCGTCCTTCTTGGTCTTGCTGGCGGCCTTGGCCTTCGTCACCTTGACGGTCTCACCCGAAGAATTGGCCACGGCGAGGATTTCAGCAGCGGGCTTTTTGGCCGTCGCAGCTGCCTTCGTGGTCGTCTTGGTGGTCGCTGACTTCTTTGTCGCAGCAGCAGGACTCATCGCGTTCGGCTAGATGATGTTGAGGCGGTTGACACGTCAGACGCAGACCCGACCAAGCCAAGGGCGAGGTGCCAATCATCGATCGACCGGAGTCGGCGAAGGGCCGCATCGATCGGGCGACAGAGCCGGTCAAGGCTCAATGACCCATGGGAACGATGAATTGGTGGGGCGTCAACGAACCCAGCAGACTTGCCAAGGGACTTGGCGGCGTGCTGAGGGGAATAGAAAGGGTGGGAAACGGGGCCAGAAGCCCAGCAAGGCTGTCAGGGGTGGTCGCAGATCGGGCGCGCAGCAGTGCTGGCTGTCCTCAAGATCTTCCCGCTGGACGGAACTTTGCCGGGTTCCGACTGCAGCCCTATGGACTGCTCAACAGACTCATCTTAAGAAACTCCCAAGAGCTTTGCAAGAGTGACCGGCCCCACCCCAGCAGATGGCCAGGGTTCCTGGGTCCAGGTCTGGCTTGAGGCGGGCCGTGAGGGGCAGGTGTTCACCTACAGCAACCCCAAGCAACTCCCCTGCGCCAGAGGGGATCTGGTGCAAATTCGACTCCGGGGACGGCGCCACATCGGGCTGGTGCTGGAGCTGCTGGATGAACGGCCCGCGGCCTTAGCCGGCAAAGCCCTGCAACCGATCGAAACCGTCCATCAACAGGCCGCTGTTGAGCCCGACTGGCAAAGCCTGATTGAGACGGTTGCGCAACAGTGCCGAACCACCTCCTTCCGAACGCTCAAAGCGGTCCTACCCCCTGGCTGGCTTGGGCAGCGCCCGGCCGCAGCGGCTCAGCGGCCGCGGGAGCAGCTCTGGCTCGAGCTGATTCAGCCCCCCACGGAAACGGAGCGCAGCAGCTGGAGCGACGCCCAAAGCCGTCTGCTCCAGGTGCTGGAGGCCCACGGCGGCCAGTGCTGGCAAACCCAGGCCCTCGAGGCCGCTCAGGTCAGCCGCTCGGTCAGTGACACCCTGCAGCGCCGGGGAATCCTTCGACGAGAGCGGCGCCCCTTTCAGGCCGAGGAGGTGATGCGCCCAGGGGGCGACGGCAGCATCCCCAAGCAGCTCACTGAGGATCAAGCCCAAGCGCTAGCCGCCATTGAGGGAGCTCCACCAGGAAGCCAGCTCCTGCTCTGGGGGGTGACGGGGGCTGGCAAGACGGAGGTCTATCTCCAGGCCGCCGCGCGCGAGCTTCAAGCGGGACGGTCCGTGTTGCTGCTGACCCCAGAGATTGGACTCATTCCCCAGCTGCTGGACCGCAGCCGAGCCCGTTTTGGTGCGGCGGTGGCTGAATACCACTCGGGTTGCAGTGATGGCGCGCGCATTCGAACCTGGCGCCACTGCCTCGATAGCCCCTCTCCGCTGCTGGTGGTGGGCACCCGTTCGGCGATCTTTCTACCGCTCAAGCAGCTGGGCTTGGTGGTGCTCGATGAGGAGCACGATCGCTCCTACAAACAGGACAGCCCGATGCCCTGTTATCACGCCCGAGACGTGGCCCAACTGCGGGTTCAAGCCAGCGGGGCCAAGTTGATCCTCGGCAGTGCCACCCCAAGCCTGGAGACCTGGCACGCCTGCCAAGGCCCCCAGGCGCAGTGCCAGTTGGTGCGACTCCCCAAGCGGATTGGCAGCAGTGTCCTGCCACCGGTCCTGGTGGTGGACATGCGGCAGGAACTGGCGGAGGGCCACCGGCGTCTGGTGAGTCGGCCGCTGATGGACCGGCTCCAGACCCTCAAAGAACGGGGGGAGCAGGCGGTCGTGCTGGTGCCCAGGCGGGGCTACAGCAGTTTTTTGAGTTGCCGCAGCTGCGGCGAAGTGGTGCAGTGTCCCCACTGCGACGTGGCTCTCACGGTGCACCGGCAACGGGAGCGCTCCTGGCTGCGCTGCCACTGGTGCGACCACCGTGCAGAGGTGGAGCGCCGCTGCGGCCATTGCGGCTCCACGGCCTTCAAGCCCTTTGGGGCCGGAACGCAACAGGTGCTGGAGCACCTCTCGGGCGAACTGGAGGAGCTGCGGCTGCTGCGCTTCGACAGGGACACCACCCGCGGGCGCGATGGCCATCGGCAACTCCTTGAGCGGTTTGCCCGCGGGGAAGCCGATGTCTTGATCGGAACCCAGATGCTCGCCAAGGGGATGGATCTGCCGCGGGTGACCCTGGCTGCCGTGCTGGCCGCCGATGGGCTCCTGCATCGACCCGATCTGCGGGCCGCAGAGGAAAGCCTGCAGCTGCTGCTGCAATTGGCCGGCCGTGCGGGGAGAGGGGACCGTCCTGGGGAGGTCCTAGTGCAGACCTACAGCCCCGAACATCCCGTGATTCGCCATCTGGTGGATGGCCGCTATGAAGCCTTTTTGAAGGAGGAACTCCAACAACGGCAGGCCGCATCCCTGGTTCCCTTTAGCCGGGCCTGCCTGTTGCGCCTCGCGGGACCATCCGCCAGTCGAACCGCGACGGCCGCCTCCAGCCTGGCGGAACACCTGCGTGCGGCGCTGATGCAGCAGGGGTGGCTGCTGATCGGACCAGCTCCAGCACCGGTGGCCAGGGTGGCGGGGAACAGCCGCTGGCAGCTCCTGCTGCACGGACCAGCCGACTCTGAGCTTCCACTGCCCATGGAGACAGAGCTGCGGGCCCTGCTCCCCAATGACGTCAGTCTGGCGATCGACCCAGATCCGCTGGAGCTCTAGGCCGGCAGCTGGGGCAAGCCAAAACCAGCGGCAATGCGCAGCCGCTGAAGCAGTGCCACCAGCAGCAGGAGCAGGCTGATGGCCAGGGTGCCCAGGCCAAGCTTGCTCCAGCGCCAGCAGGAGAGCTGGAGCGTATTCACCGCCCCGGGCTCAAGGCGCCAACGGACAACCTCAGGCTCGCCCTTGCCCCGACGCATGGCGCGGGCGGGGATGGGCCCAGAGGACTGAATCGCACGCAGCGGAAGTGGTTCGAGGGCAACGCTCAACTGCAATCCAGGCAGGGGCTGGAGCGTCTCCAGATCCAGCTGGATGGCCAGCCGCTGACGCACGCCGATCAACCAGTTGCGCTCCTGGAAGTCCAGTTCAGGTGCGGGTAGATCCAGGTTGGCCAATGCAGCACCCTGCTCAAGACTGTCCTGCAGCAGCCTCAAAGCCTGAGCAGCAGGCAGCACCGGCGAGGCCAGCGTCAGGCGGCCATGGTCTTGATCCACGCGCAGGGAGCGGCCGCGCAGCCCTTGCCGCCATTGGCTCTGCCAAGGAAGGGGCTGATCCGTCTGGGATTGACTGCGCTGCTCAAACTGCAGGCGTCCAGGGCCGGGGAAGCGCAGCTGGGTCTCGAGGTCAACGCACCCACCGAGCAAAGCCGTCAGCAGTAAAAGAACGATCGCCACGACAGCGAAACCCAAGGGAGCCTGGGTGGGTCCAGTGGGCGGTGGTGGTGGCTCTGGGGGTCCGCGGCGGCGGCGGCGTTGACGGGCCATCGCCTTGAGCTCGCCCTCCAGGGGCTTCATCTCCCCCAGGCTCGGAAGGGTCATCGACCACTCCCTGGGCCTCACCAAGGCCGGCGCGTCAAGGATCTCCTGGAGGTCCTTGGCCTGGGCGCGCAGGGTGGTGTCGCGGCAGGCCCGAAGGCTGCGGCAGGTCGCCGCGGCGGCCTTGTGATCCCCACGCCCCAACTGGGCCGTGGCCAGCAGAAGCCGGACCTCTCCCCCCGCCCGGGTCATCGCGCCGTGGGCTTGCAGCAGCGGCTCCAGCAAGCGTTCACAGGTGCCGTAGTCGCCCCTCTCCAGGGCTGATCGTGCCGGGAGAAGCGTCGCTGGATCAAACGGCTCCGCGGGCTGGGCCGCGTTGGACTCCTCCACCGGCACCTAGAGGTTGGTTCGGCCGGTGACCATCGTGCCGATGCCCGCGTCGGTGAACACCTCCAGCAAGAGCGCATGGGGCGTTCGGCCATCGACGATGTGGGCGGCGGCGACCCCCTGGGCCAAGGCGCGAATGCAGCATTCGGTTTTCGGCGTCATCCCACCGGCCACGACACCGCTGCTGATCAGCTCGCGGGCGCCGGAGAGACTCACGGAGCGAATCAACGAACTGGGGTCTTCCCGGTCCCGCAGGATCCCCGGGGTATCGGTCAGGAGAATCAATTTCTCCGCTTCCAAGGCTGCAGCCAACTCCCCAGCGACGGTGTCGGCATTGATGTTGTGGGCTTGGCCCTCGGCGTCGGCTGCCACCGAGGAGATGACGGGGATGTAGCCGGCATCCAGCAAGGGGAAGAGAACAGACGGGTCCACCGCAGCCACATCCCCCACCAGGCCATTGGTCCCATCGCCATAGGTGCGAGCCCGCACCAGCGGGCCATCGCTACCGGAGAGGCCCACGGCCCTGGCGCCCAGACGATTCAAGCCGTTGACGATCTGCTTGTTGACCCGGCCCACCAGGACCATCTCCACCACATCCATGGTGTCCGGGCAGGTCACCCGCAGGCCATTGCGGAATTGGGGCTCGATGTTCAGGCGCCCCAACCACTCATTGATCTCGGGCCCGCCGCCGTGCACGACCACCGGCTTCACGCCGACCGAAGCAAGCAGCACCAAGTCGCGATAGACCGCATCGCGCAGGTCTTCGCGAACCATGGCCGCACCGCCGTATTTCACGACGACGCGGCGGCCGGAAAAACGTTGGATGTAGGGGAGGGCTTCACTCAGCACCGACACCCGCAGGGCGTCAGTGCGATCAGCAGGACGTTCGCTCAAGGGAGGGACTTGTCTCGAGAAGAGGGGCCTAGATGTGCTCAGGTTTAGCCAGCAGCAGGCAACAACTCAAGGAGCACCTCACCTTTGGAGGGCTCACTGAGCTCTGCCCGCAGGCCGCGATCGAAGAATCGGCCCAGTCGGTCCTGTTTCTCCTGCCAACGCTCGAAGGGAACCGCTTCACAGCGAAACCGCATCGCAACGGCATAGCGACCGTCGACGGCGCGCTCAAGCACGCTGATCAACTGAGGGGGCTCATCCTCATCCCAGAGCTTGAGGGCCTCCAGGGAGCTCTCGAGGTGAGCCTTCTGGCCATAGCGCCAACGGGTGACGTCTTTCACCAGCTTGCGGAGGGTCTTACTGGCGGCCTGCTCACGCAGGGCAACCGCATCTGGCTCTGCCTCCAGGAGCTCTGCAGGGGGCAGTTCGGAGGACTTGAGAGCCAACCCACCCAAGAGGATCGGGATGCCGTAAAAAATCGTCGGCAGGCTGAGGTTCGGATTGGAGGTGGCGTAGCCAATCCAGCCAATGACCGAGAGGGCCGCACCAGCCAAGGTGACTAGGCTGCCGGGGGAAGCGATTGCGAGCATGCAGGCATCTTCGGTCAACGGGGGGCAGGAGCCCAACCCCGCGCAGGATGCCCCCAGCACAGCGGAGCTGGTTGAACAGCTGCAACGGGACCGGCTCTGGTTGTTGCAGCAGCTGGACCAGGGACGTTGGCCAGAACTGCGCTTAGACCTGGCCGCCCTGGAGCGTGAACTGGGTCAGCTGCTGGAGCAGGCCCAAGAACGACTCAGCCCCAGCAGCTAAGCGATCAGAACGGAATCTCGTCCTCGCCCTCGGGAAGGTCAGGAACCAGGGGTGCGGTGTTCCAGGTGGGAGGCTGCTGCTGTGCGGGGGCGGCACTGCGGACAGGGGCAGGAGCCGAAGCCGGTGCAGCAGCCGGTGCAGCAGCGGCGGGACGAGGGGCGGCACTGCCACCGCCACTGCTACCGAGGGGATGCAGGCGGGAGAGCGTGAATTCAGCGCGCTTTTCCTTGGTCCCGTCCTGGCGGCTCACGGTGTTCATCCGCAGACGACCCTCGACCATCAGCCGCTGGCCAACCTGCACACGGTTCTGCAGGTCCTGAGCAAGACTTCCCCAGCCGACAACCTTGAGCTGACCCGCCGGATCATCAGGACGCAGCCCATCGAACTGAACGGCCATCTCCGCCACTGGAGTTTGGTTGTCCTGGGTGTATCGAACCTGAGGCGCCTCCAGCACCTCCACCTCCAGCAAGCAATGGTTCACAGGACCGGTCAATGGCACGGGGCCACATCCTGATGCAAGGCCTGGAATTTCACCAGGGGGATTCCTCGACCTCGGCCCCTGCCGAGACGATCTGGTTGGTCTCAGGCACCGGGGATGGTCCGCCCCTGGCCCAGGCCTTGCTGCAGCAGGGCTGGAACGTCCTGGTCAGCGTGGTCAGCGCCTCCGCCACACGGGCCTATCGGTCCCACCCCAATCTGCGCTTTCAGGTGGGGAAGCTCCAGGAGGATGAGGCCGTTGATCAACTGCTGAGGACGCTCAGACCCCGCTGGGTGCTCGATGCCTCCCATCCCTTCGCCGCAGTGATCAGCGGCAGGCTGCAACGGCGCTGCCAGGCCATGAACCAACCCCTGCTGCGACTGCAACGGGAGACCCCTCGCCTGCCTGAAGGAACCCGGATCCATGGGATCCAACAGTTCGAGGATCTGCGTTCCATCGCGCTGGGGGGAGAGCGACTGCTCCTGGCCATTGGCTCGAGACACCTCCAAGCGGCCCTGCGCCAGAGCTCCGCTTCGCAGCACTTCGCGCGAATCCTCGACAACCCGGAGAGCCTGCGTCTTGCCCTAGCGGCAGGCTTTGAACCGCAACAGCTGGCCTGCGTGCGGCCCGGGGCTTTGCCGGAGGGCGCCATCGAACGCGCCCTCTGCCGGCGCTGGGGGATCAGCGCCGTGCTCTGCAGGCAATCCGGGGGACTCACCCAGCAGATCTGGCAGAACCTCAGCCAGGAGCTGGGCCTGCAGTTGATCCAGATCCGCCCCCCCGCAGAACAGCTGCCAGTAGGCCTGACACCGGAAGGAATCCTGCGTCAAGTTGGGGCAGCGCAAGCGCGGTCATGAGCCCATCGTTGATCCTGGCCCTCACCACCGAGGCCAACACAGAGACCGCCGAGGCCCTCGCCCGCGTTCTTCTGGAGAGGCGTCTGGCGGCCTGCGTCGCCCTGCGACCGCAACGGGCCCTCTACTGGTGGCAGGGACAGATCGAGGACAGCGCGGAGGTCGAGCTGCTGATCAAAACCACTCGAGAGCAGCAGCAGGCCCTGGAGGCCGCCGTCCATGAGCACCACAGCTACGAGACACCCGAATGGATCGTCTGGAGTGCAGAAGCCAGCCCTGGCTATGGAGCCTGGGCTGAAGCGGCCTGCCGCCCTAGTTGAGGTGCGTCTGGGCGAGGGCCTTCAGATCGACCTGGGAGCGGGGACCCAGCTGGGTCACCACCTGACCAGCGCAGAGCGAGGCGAGCTGACCACAGCGCTCCAGCGATTCGCCCTGGGTATAGGCATGCAGGAAACCACCGGCATAGAGGTCACCGGCGCCCGTGGTGTCCACGAGCGGGCCCAGGTTGAAGGGCTTGATGGCGATCGATGAATCGCCGCTGAGAATCACAGAACCCTGCTCGCTGCGGGTCAAGGCGGCGATGCGGCAGCGGCCGCGGACAGCCTGGGCGGCCTCATCAAAACTATTGGCCTTGTAGAGGGAGGTGATCTCCATCTCATTGGCAAAGAGAATGTCGACATGGCCGTCGACCAGCTCAAGGAAGCTGTCGCGATGGCGTTCCACGCAGAACGCATCGGAGAGGCTCAGCGCCACTTCGGCACCGTTCTCTTTCGCCACCTTGGCGGCCGCAAGAAAAGCAGCCTTGGCGTCGTCGCTATCCCAGAGATAGCCCTCGAGGTAGAGCACCTTCGCCTGGGCCACCATCTCGAGATTCAGATCGCTGGGATCGAGGCCAACCGAGGCACCCAAGTAGGTGCACATGGTGCGCTGCGCATCCGGTGACACCAGGATCAAGCAGCGTGCGGTCGAGGCCCCGGCCGTTGCTGCGGGGGTCTCATAACGGGTCCCCACAGCACGGATGTCATGGGCAAAGATCGTGCCCAATTGGTCATCCCGCACCCGACCAATAAAGCCAGCACGCCCGCCAAGCTGGGCAATGCCAGCCAGGGTGTTAGCCGCGGATCCCCCAGAGGTTTCCAAGCCAGGGCCGAGCTTGGAGTAGAGCGACTCGGCTTGGTCCTGATCAATCAGGGCCATCGTGCCTTTGGTCAGGCCAAAGCCCTCGATGACGGCATCGTCGGCCTGAACAAGCACGTCAACGATCGCGTTGCCGATCCCGACAACATCCAAGGTCTTCACTTCAGGCATGGGAATCAGCGGCTCAGCAGGGCCCGCTTGGGACCGTGAATGGGGTCTTCGACCACGATGGTTTGGTCGCGATCAGCACCCAAGGAAACGATCGCAATCGGCACTTCCATGAGCTCAGCAAGGAAGCGGAGATAGCTCATGGCCGTCGGGGGAAGATCCTCAAGGCGGCGGCAATCAGCCGTGGAGGTCTGCCAACCCGGCAGGGTCTCAAAGATGGGCTGACAGCGAGCGAAATCCTCAGCGGAGCCGGGGAAATGCTCGATGCGCTGGCCATCGAGTTCATAGGCCACACAGACCTGGATCTCGTCGAGTTCATCGAGAACATCGAGCTTGGTGATGGCCAGGCAATCGAGACCGTTGACCTCAACGGCATAGCGGCCGATCACCCCGTCAAACCAACCGCAGCGGCGGCGACGTCCGGTGGTGGTTCCAAATTCACCACCTCGATCGCAGAGGTGGTCATTCAGGCTGCCCTCCAATTCCGTAGGGAAGGGACCTTCACCGACGCGGGTGGTGTAGGCCTTGGCCACACCGATCACGCGGTCAATCAGGGTCGGACCGACGCCAGCACCAATGCAGGCACCACCACTGACTGGATTCGAGGAGGTGACGTAGGGGTAGGTGCCGTGATCGAGATCCAGCAGGGTGCCCTGGGCACCCTCAAACAGGATGTTCTTTTTGGCCTTGGCCGCCTGGTGAATGGTGCGGGTGCAATCGACGACGTGGGGAGCCAAGCGCTGGCCATAGGCCACGTACTCAGCAACGACGGCGTCGAAATCCAGGGGCTCGATGCCGTAGATCTTTTGCAGGATCTCGTTCTTCTCCGCCAGCGGACCGGCCAAACGTTCCCGAAGGCGCGATTCATCCAGGATGTCGATCACCCGGATCCCGTTGCGCTGGGACTTATCGGCGTAGGTCGGGCCAATGCCACGGCCGGTGGTGCCAATGCGCTGATCCCCGCGGCGCTGCTCCATCGCCTGATCCAACAGGCGGTGGTAGGGCATCGTCACGTGGGCCGTCGCGGCCAAACGCAGGTCGTCGACCGGGATGCCGTTCTCAGCGAGCATGTCCAGCTCACCGATCATGACCTTGGGGTCCACAACGGTGCCGGAGCCGATCAGGCAGACGGTTCCTGGGTAAAGAATGCCGGAGGGAATCAGGTGCAGCTTCAGCACCTTGTCGTCCACAACAATCGTGTGGCCGGCATTCACACCGCCCTGATAACGGACGACCACATCGGCCGAACGACTCAGGAGATCGGTGATCTTGCCCTTCCCCTCGTCACCCCATTGAGCACCGATGACGACAACGTTGGCCAAGGACACAGCGGCCCGCAGCCGCTTCTAAGCACAAGGATCAAGGATCTCAGATGGGGTGACCCTCCGTCAAAACAATCACGGAATTGTTTGGATTAAAAAAGCGGCCCGGATGGGCCGCTTTGGGTTCAAACAACGAAGGCGGAGACGATCAGGCGCCGCGCACGACACCAGTCTCAGCTTTTTTGAGCTCCTTATTCAGGCGCTCCTTCAGGGCATCGGGGACGGGGCGATTTGGGTAGTTCGCGTAGTGGCCCGCCAGGGAGTTCAGGGCCGTCTGCATCGTGGTGAAGGAGGCCAAGCCGTTGAATTTGGCCTGGGGGCGGTAGCGGGCCATGTAGTCATTGATCAGGGCCCGTGCCGAGGTCTCCGCCTCACTGCGGCCAGGATCATCAGCCGCAATGGCAATGGTGGCCATCAGCTGATCCGCGACGACAACCGTGTCCTCCGCGTAGTTACCGGTCAGGGGACCCGAGCTGCCAGAGCAAGCCGTCACCAGCAGGGTCAGGCCCAGGCAGACAGCCAGCAGGGCTGCTTTGATTCGACGCCAACCAGCTGCCATCGGACTCGGGATCAACTTGAGCGGGATCCTAGGGGGCCTCGGAGGCCAGAAGTCCTTGACGCTCCAGCAGGAGCTGGGGCAGCAAGGTGGCTTCCAGCTGGTCGGCCGCGAGGTCCTGTTTGGCACCAGTGGAGCGCTGAACCAACTCCACCTGCCCCTCAGCCGCGCCGCGACCGACCACGACCCGCCAGGGAATTCCGAGCAGCTCTGAGTCCTTGAACTTGACGCCAGCCCGTTCAGAGCGGTCGTCGAGCAGCACATCAACGCCGGCCGCCTGCAACTGGTCGTAGAGACGTTCCGCCAAGTCCACCTGCTCCGTTTCTTTGACGTTGGCGATCACGACAATCACCTCATAGGGAGCGATTGCGGTGGGCCAGCAGATTCCATTGGCGTCGTGGTGTTGCTCGACGGCGGCCTGGGCCAGCCTCGATACACCGATGCCGTAGCAGCCCATCCACAGGGGCTCCTCCTGGCCGGACTCATTGGTAAAGGTGGCGTCCAGGGCCGTGGAGTACTTCCTGCCAAGCTGGAAGATGTGCCCCACCTCAATGCCACGGCTGGCTTCGAGGGTTTGGCTGGGGTCATGAATGCAGCGATCTCCGGGCTGCGCGGAGCGCAGATCGGCTGAATCAGGAGCCCCCCCGAGCGCAGCCCAGCTCACGCCCAGCCGATGGGCATCACGCTCATTCGCGCCGCAGATGAAGACCTCCAAGGCCTTGGCGGTGCCATCGGCAAAGCGCTCAAAGCGGGTGGCCCAAGACTTGGCACCGGAGAGCACCACGTCGCTCAAATCCGGCCCGATGTAGCCAAAGGGAATCCCCGTCAGGCCTTGCTTGGCCGCCTCATCGGGCTGCAGTGCTTGCAGGTCCAAAAGGGTGCCGTGCTTAGCCGAGAGCCGGTGACTGACGGCATTGCTCAACTTGACCTCATTGAGCTGCTGGTCGCCCCGCAGGGAGACGAGCAACGGCTGCTGCAGACCGTCTTCAAAGCGAGCCAGCAATAGGAGCACCTTGACCACCTGCGTGGGGTGCCAACCCTGGGCCTGGCTCAGGGCCTCAATGGTGCTTTGACCAGGGGTCTCGATCCGCTCCACAGCCGAGCCGGGCGGAAGCGGCTGGGGCTCGGGTGGTAGGGAAACCGCCCGCTCTTGGTTCGCCGCGTAGCGGCCATCGCCGGCGGCCAAGATCAAATCCTCACCGGATTCAGCCGTGACCATGAATTCCTGGCTGGCCGAACCGCCGATGGCACCACTGTCGGCCTCGACGGCGACGGCCCGCAGGCCACAACGCTGAAAGATCCTGCGGTAGGCCTGGTCCATCAGGCCGTAGGTCTGCTTCAGGCAGTCCTCGTTGGCGTGGAACGAATAGGCGTCCTTCATGATGAATTCGCGCCCACGCATCAGACCGAAGCGGGGACGAATCTCATCGCGAAACTTGGTCTGCACCTGATACAGGTTGACCGGGAGTTGCCGGTAGGAACGAAGCAGATCAGCGGCGAGTGCCGTGATCACCTCCTCGTGGGTCGGGCCGAGACCGAGCTCGCGACCTTGACGGTCCTCAAGGTGAAACATGATCCCCTCACCGTCGGTGTACCCGGCCCAGCGCCCGCTGCGCTGCCAGAGCTCAGACGGCTGGAGCTGGGGCAGGAGCGTCTCCAGGGCACCCGCCGCGTTGAGTTCCTCGCGGACAACGGCTGAGACCTTCTGAAGGACGCGCCAGAGGAGGGGGAGATAGGCGTAGATGCCGCTGCCAATCCTGCGGATATAGCCGGCTCGCAGCAGCAGCTTGTGGGAGGCAATCTCAGCCTCGGCGGGGTCATCCCGCAGCGTCACCAGCATCAGGCGGGAGACGCGCATGGGATCCGAGCAAGGAAAGAGGCCGGAAGCTATCACCTGCTCGAGCAGCCCTGGAGCCAGCATTTGCAGCCCCACGAACCGTTCCGTCCCACCCGCTTAAAAAAGCGCCACAAGTGAAGCGGAAATCAAGACGAAATTTCAGTTGCAGAGAGGAAAGCCTGCTAGTTTCCGCTGGATTCCAACCCGTCGCACGCACGTCTCATGAACCCCCATTCGTTCACTTCAGGAATGGGGCAAGGGATGGCCAGTGCAGCCGCTGCGATTGAAGCCAGTGCAGAAGGCGCAGCCAATAGCTCCGAACAATCCGAGAACCTGATTGGCATCGACGAAGTTCAGCGTTCGTTGAACCGCTCACGGGCCTCGGTCTACCGCTACACCAACACCGATCCGCGCAACCTCAACCCGCCTTTCAATCCCCGCAAACTCAACCCCGAGTACCGCAGCGATCAGAAAGAACCCTTGATGTTCCACCCCAATGAGGTGGCTCGCTTCGCCCGGGACGTCCTGCGCATCAAGGAAGTGACCGTTGAGGTACTGAACTCCCCTTCAACGGCAACCCAGCAACTCCTGGGTTCGATCCTCGAAGAACTGCGCACGATTCGAGAGCTTCTGGACTCCAGCAATCTCAGCCCCACCACCCTCGATAGCCGGCGGGATCAGCACGAGCAAGAACGCCCCGCGGCATAGACGCTGCACCTGACAGTCCCATCGCCGGATGTCAGGATGCACATATCTAATCTGTACTGAGGGTTTTCATTAACCCCCTCGATGGACTCAGACCCCCCTCCCCGAACCAGCGGATCCGCTCCTGCGGCTCAGGCTCCGGCCACCACGCAAGCCGCAAGCAGCAGATCCACCCCCGTGTTGAGCGAATCGAGCGAGGAACCCTTTAGTTCCAGCCCGATTTACGACTCCGCCGCTCCCCTTCTGGGCTTTGTCGTTGCCGTCTGCACCATGGTGATTCCCATCGCCAGCGTGCTGGGCAGTCGATCGGGTCCCGCTCAGGTAGCGGCTCCCCCCTCTGGCGTGATCGAGCAACCCAGCCATGGATTTGCGCAGTCTGCAGGCCTCCCCGCGGCCAGGGCTAGTGAACCTGGTGGTGGAGATTCCAGCTGGAAGCCGCAATAAATACGAGTTCAACCAAGAGGCTGGAGTGATGGCCCTCGATCGGGTGCTGCACTCCTCCGTGCGCTATCCCTTCGACTACGGCTTTATCCCCAACACCCTCGCAGAGGACGGCGCTCCTCTGGACGCGATGGTGATCATGCACGAACCCACCTTTGCCGGATGCCTGATCCAGGCCCGTCCCATCGGCATCCTCGACATGCTCGACGAGGGGGCCCATGACGGCAAGCTCCTCTGCGTTCCTGCGGCCGATCCCAACCAACGGGGCATCAACAGCATTCGACAGATCGCTCCGGTGCAGCTGGAAGAGGTGGCCGAATTCTTCCGGACCTACAAGAGCATGGAGGGCCGGGTCGTCGACATCCTGGGGTGGCTCGATGCGGACGCCGTCCCTGCGCTGATCGAAGCCTGCAGCGCCGCAGCGCAACAGCCTTAACCCCGCTTCTGCAGCAAGAAGCCTTCAAAACCCAGGGCCTGAAACACCCGGGCCGGATCACCAAAACCAGCGGCGTTGACCAGGCTGGTGAGACGGGCCAGACCGATGGGATGCAAACCCTCCGAGGCCAACTGATCGCGGGTGAGATCGAGGCCACTGGCGCGCTGGAAGCGATCCCAGGCCGCATCGAGCTGGGGCTCCAACGACGTCAGGGAGCTGCGCATCAAGTCAACCAAGACCAGCTGAGCCCCGGGCTGCAGGCACTGGGCTAGGGCGCTCAGATAGGCCAGTTTGCTGCCGTCATCAGGAAGGGACTGAAGCACCAGCACCGAAAGGGCGCCGGCGTAGCCACCGGCTTCGGCGTCAGCGGCGACAAACCCCTCGACCGTGTCTTGATGCCAACGAATGGGAACCCCTTCACCCAGGCGATCGCGCGAGGCCTGGAGCATCTCGTCGCTGGGATCCAAGGCCGTCAGCCGCCAATCCGGACGCTGCGCAACCGCTTCCAGAAGCTCCGCGCCGGTGCCGCAGCCCGCCACCAGGACGGATGATCCCTCGATCTGAGCCTGGGGTGAACTGCTGAGCAGGGCCACGGCCAGGCGAGCCAGACTGCCGTAGCCGGGAATGACTTGGCTCTGGAGACGGTCGTAACCCGCTGGATGCACCGTTTCGGCCAAAGAAAGGCCAATGCTAAGCAGCCCAATGCGACACGGCAGGACGCTGCATTTGGTGTCAGCCGCAGCAAACAACGTCAAAGAACGTCTGCGGCCAGGTAGGTTTGTCGGCGCCGAAGATCCCCGCCCGACCGTGCCCACCATCCGTTTTGAACAGGAAGGCCAGCAGGTCGGATGCATTGAAGGGGCCAACCTTCGCAAGGCTGCCGTGGATGCAGGCGTCAATCCCTACGGCGGTCTGAACAACCTCAATAACTGTGGTGGTGTCGGCCAGTGCGGCACCTGCGTCGTCGAGGTGGTTGAGGGCATGCAGAACCTCTCCCCCCGTAGCGACGTCGAGCAGGTCTACCTGGCTGACCGTCCCGCTAACTACCGCCTGAGCTGCCGCACCAGCGTCAACGGTGATGTGACCGTTCGCACCCGCCCCCAAGGCGGCACCGGCAGCGGCTCCAACAGCCTCGTGGGCGCCATCAAGAGCCTGCTGGGCAAGTGAGCAGCAGCCGTCTTCGGCTCTTCAGTTATCCCAAGTGCGGCACCTGCCGCAAAGCCCTGCAATGGCTTGACCAGCAGGGCTTTTCTGTTGGGAATGGGAATCTCGAGCTGATCGATATCACCCTCAAGCCCCCGGGCCTGGACGACCTGCGCCTGGCCTTCAACAGCCTGGGGCGCAAGCGGCTGTTCAACACCAGTGGCCAGAGCTATCGCGCCCTTGGTGCCGCAGCCGTGGCTGCACTCAGCGATGACGAGGCCCTTGCTGCCTTGGCTGCCGACGGGAAGCTGATCAAGCGTCCCTTCGCGATCACCGAAGCCGGCACGGCCCTGGTGGGATTCAAGCCTGAGGAGTGGCAGGCGGCTCTGGGCTAAGCGGCACAGGCGCTGTCAGTTCATCGAGTTCCTCCATCAAGGCGCCGATGCCGGCGCGGTTGACCTGGGCCAAGTAGTTCAACTTCACCTGCTGGAGCAAGCCGCAGAGCAGCTCCTGACTGCGCTCCAGGGTGTCCCCGCGCTCCAGAGCCGCCGCCAACTCCTCCCAGAAGCGATCACCGAAGCGCTGCAGCAGTTCCGCCTGCCGGTCATCGCTCTGTGCCAAGCGATCCGCAGTTGTCCGGGAGAGCTCAACGACGGTCTCCACCATGCTGGCGGTGAGCTGACGGGCCAGGGCAGAGGGAACCACCGCCCCCCCAGGCACCTCCCGCAGACTTTGCTCGAGGGCATGGCTGAGCAGGGACTGCAGCTCTGGGGTCAGCCTGGGGGTGACCTGGCCGAGCACCATCGGTCCCCACAACTGCAGCAAACCCAGGAGGGGCTGCTCGAGCTGGGGGGGTAGCGCGCTGACACTCTGGTGGCTGCGCAGGCTCCGAATCATGCGCGGCCACTGGGGAGATCGAATCAGCGATTGGGTGCCATCCACCAATTGCAGAGCCAAAACCTCAAAGAGCTCCAACGCCAAGAGCGAGACGACACCGCGACTAATCACGGCCCGCAGCGGCTCGACATTGATCATCCCCGTCTGACTCAAGCGCTCCACCACCGGCGCCAGGCGCATCCAGCGCCAAAAGGGCAGCAACAGCGGCAGATCGATCCAACGCCGCAGCAGGGCATCCCGCCAACTCAGGCCTGGGAAGCGCCGCCGCAAACGCAGCATCCGCAGCAGGATGTCGAAGGCAAAGACGCTTTGAAAGAGCAGAAGGTCGTAGCGCCAGAAGTGATCGCTGGGGCGGCCGTTCTCATCAATGGAGCGCCAATAGCTCGTGGCCACCAGCGGCAGGATCTGCTGCTGCCAGAAACGCCGCTCCTCCTCCCAGGAGTGTTGCTGTAGCCAGCCGTCCGAGAGCAGGCGCTGGGCGGACTGCTTGGCGGAGTCCAAGCCAGCGCGCTGACGCAGGCGGTTCTTGATTTTCTCGAGGGTGCCGCTGTTGCCTGAGGCGGCAAAGGGGTTCTCGTTGATCATCGCCTCGGTCAGTGCCACCTGTTGACGGCGCAACTGAACCGAACTGCTCAAGGGAGCGGGTTTGAGCAGGGCCCCATCCAATTGGTCGAACTGCTGCAGATAGCCCTGGGTCTCCCGATGGGGCTCAATGCCCTTCACCGGGTCGTAGAGCGGGGTGATGTTGGGCAGAACCGTCAGCGGAACCACCAGCGGCACCTGGGGAATCGGGGTCAGATTCCGTTGCAACCAGAAGGTGCGGAAGGGGACATAGGTGATGTCAAAGACCACCCAGACCAAATTGACCGTGGCCCAAAGGGCAATGGTCCGATCCCAGATCAACCAGCTGCGCGCCGCGCCGGTTCGCTGAACGGACAACCAACGCGGACGAACCATCGATCAAGCGAGGGGACGGACCTAATCTTCCCTAGCCGAACCCCCAGCTGGCAGCCCCGTCCTTGTCCTCGCACGATCCAACACAAGCCGCCAGCAGCAACAGCGGAGGTTCAGACCCCGAACGCAACCCTCAACAGCCCCCCCAGGAGAGTCCCTGGGTGTTCTGGAGGGGGGTGCTGATCACCCTCGGAGTGGCCCTGGGCGTGCGCCATTACGTCCTGGAGGCCCGCTACATCCCCTCGGGTTCGATGCTGCCTGGACTACAGCTGCAGGACCGGCTGCTGGTGGAGAAACTCTCCCTGCGCAGCCGCTCACCCAAACGAGGGGAGATCGTGGTCTTCCATGCACCCCACCACTTCGATCCCGTTCTGAGCGCTGATCGCAAGGTCGGACCCTTCAGTTGCGTCCTGGCCCAGCTGCCCATTCTGAACAGCATTCCAGGGGTCGCCGATCCGGCCTGTGATGCCTACATCAAACGCGTCGTCGCCGTCTCCGGTGATCGGGTCGTCGTCAACCCGCGAGGGCAGGTCAACATCAACGGCACCTGGCTCAAGGAGCCCTACGTGCAGAACTACTGCCCCGTCGATGCCCTGGGCATGGGGCAATGCCGGACCCTGAATGCCGTTGTCCCTCCGGGCCATGTCCTGGTGCTGGGGGACAACCGGGCGAACAGCTGGGATGGTCGTTTCTGGCCCGGTGGCGCCTTCCTTCCTGAGCAGGAAATCATTGGACGGGCCTTCTGGCGCTTCTGGCCCCTCCCCACATCCGGTGCGTTAGCGAGCAGCGATCCGCTTAAGGACTCCGGCGCCAAAGCTGGGGGTTAAGCCCCGTCGCCAGCACCTGCCCCTTGAGGGTTGCCTTCGCCAGGGGCTGGTTGGCAGCCAGCGGAGCGTAGGAATCCTGCTGGGCCGACCAGACCTGCTGGGGGTCAAAGAGCAACCAGCGATCCGTGCCGAGAGACAGCTGGGGAGGAGCGAGACCAAGCAGTGAGGCGGGGCCAAAACAGAGCACCTGCCAGAGCTCCTCGGCACTCCAGCCATCCGTCTGCACCAGCTCCTGCCAGAGGGCCGGCAGAACGAAGCGATGGCCGGCGACACCAGGGCGGCGCTGATCCACCGGAAGCAACTGCTCTTCAGGATCCAGCGCTTGATGGTGAACCGCCACGGCGCTGATCAGCCCCTGGCGCAGCCCATGCTTCAGCCGCTGGCGATCCAGGGCGGATCCCAGGGGCGGCTCCACACGCCACCCCTCCGCGATCGGATCCAAGCTGGCGGAGTCCACCAGCAGATGCCACCAACAGACCGTGGCGGGCGGGCGCTGGTCTGGGGCGACGGCCTCAAGCAGGTTCACCGCCTCGGCGGTGGAGAGATTCATCAGCTGCAGGCGGCGCGAGGGATAGCGCTCGGCCAGCGCCAACAGGCTGCGCAGGGGCAGGCTTTCACTGGTGGAGGGATCCATGGGCCATCCCGCCCGCAGGGCCGCGACCCCCTCTCGGACAAACCCCTCTTGAGCCAGGCGGCGATCACGGGGCGAGAGGAGGACGGGAGCGTTGTCCATTTCCGCCAGGCTGAGGCCACGCTCAAGCAGCGGCAGAGAGGGGAGTTGGGCGCCATCCGCCAGCCCCAGGGCTCCACTGGCCAATTGATCGCCGTGGGGGGCCAGCTCCTGGCCATCCCCCGCCAGGCTGAAGCTGCCCCAGCGCAGAAGCTCGAAGCCCCCTGAGGACACCGGACCCAGTGCCTGAAGCCGCTCAGGGGAGTCGCGCCACTGGCAGGAGTCCGGCAGAACAGCGACGGTGCCATAGCCCGCCGCAATCGCGGAACGCTCCAGGGAGACCCTGGTTTCAGCCACCCCGTTCTGGGGATCGTCCAGGCAGGAATGGGGATCGACCAGGGCAGGGGCCAACAGGAGCCCCGAGGCCTCCATCTCTGGGGTGCTTTGATCCAGGCAACCCTCACCCCAGGAGACGATCCGGCCCTGCTCCAGACGCACGTCGGTGCGGCGAAGCGCCTGGCCTGGTCCCTCCAACAGCTGAACCTGGCGCAGCACCAGGGCTTGGGGGAGAGACATGGACATGGTCAACGCGGGGGACTGGGGCGATCAGAGCGCACCGGCAGCGGTTCGATCGATCACCCCCCCAAGATGCGCCGTTTGGTTCAAACACACCACCACTGGAGCCTGATCGGCTCCGTTGGGGTAGTCGATCACGGTGACGCCGCCGTTGCCCTGCTTGACGGCCCAGATGTCTGCCGGGGTCAGGCCCAGCAACGCGCAGAGGATCGTCTTATTCACCGCATCGTGGGCGACCACCAGGGCGGTCTCCTCAGCGGACAAGCTCGCCGCAATGGTGTTCCAGCCCCGCAAGGAGCGATCCCAGACGTCGTGAATGGTCTCCCCACCAGGCATCTGCACGGTTTCGGGGGCCCGTTTCCAGTCGGCCAGGAGCTCCGCCCAGCCCGCAGAGATCTCCTCCTCCAGGCGGCCCTCCCATTCACCGTGGCCGATTTCCACCAGATCAGAGACGCTGGTGAGGGGCACCCCCGCGTGGTGCTTCAAGATCCCCTCCGCCGTCTGACGGGGGCGAGACATGGAACTGGAATAGGCCCGATCGAAGCTCACCTTGCGCAGGAACTCGCCGGCGGCGGCGGCTTGGGCTCGGCCGTTCTCGTTCAGGGGGATATCGATTTGACCCTGGAAGCGCCCTTGGCGGTTCCAGTCGGTTTCGC
Organism: Vulcanococcus sp. DEBay_Sum29NL08_54; assembly: GCF_017859255.1. NCBI lineage: Bacteria > Bacillati > Cyanobacteriota > Cyanophyceae > Synechococcales > Synechococcaceae > Vulcanococcus > Vulcanococcus sp. DEBay_Sum29NL08_54. Next base: position 46,620 of record NZ_JAFMNJ010000007.1, on the reverse strand, counting down.
CATGGCGCACCAGCAGCATCCGGGGGCCTGGACCTTTGCTGGGCAGGCTGCTTCCGCAAACCTCGGGCTGCAGGTGGGTCGTGCCGTTCAGCGATTCGATTTGAACCGCGACGGGCTTGGAGGCCGAACCGGCTGGCGCAGGACTGACGTTGAACACCGACAAGGAGGCGTTCTCTAAGCGAAGGCGACGGAAGCCGGAAGCCTCCAAGCCAAGGAGGGCCAGCACGAGGCAACGCAGGATCGCGTTGTGACCGACCACCAGAACGGTCTTGGGGCTTCCCCCCGGGTCATGGGCCGCCAGCAGACCATCGAGAAAGCGCTGGGCCTGCGCCATCAACTCTGGGATCGGGGCGTACTCGGATCCATCGGCGCGCCGTAGCTGGAGCTGCTCAGGGCTTCGTTTCCATGTGGCGTAGTCCTGTGGGAACTGCGTCTGGACCTCACTGCTCAGCAGGCCACTCCAAGGGGCCAGGTCCACCTCGAGCAGGTCATCGCTCAACTGCAGATCCACGCTGGATCCCTGCGCCGCCAGCAGGGCCTTGGCCGTGTCGTGGGCGCGCCGCAGCGGAGAGCTGTAAGCCGCATCAATCGTCAGACCCCGCAGGGCTTCACCGGTGGCCAGCGCCTGCTTGGCGCCCACATCGGTCAAGCTCGAGAGGTCATCTCGGCCCTGGATCCGGTGCTCGAGGTTGAAGCTGCTCAGGCCGTGGCGAACCAGCAGGATCCGGAGGGACACGGGCACTTCCTTAACGAAACGGCATCGTATTTGAGGGCTCTATGGCCCCTCACTGGGCCGCAGAATGCAGCCCAGTGAGATGCACGGGGCGGTGGGGTGAGCACGGAAAAGGAGTCCAACAGTCCACGCAGGTCAGACACACCCAACTGGAAATCGGCCCTGGCGCTGGTCAGCCTGGCCCTCAGCCTGTTGCTCTGGCTCAACGGACTCGTCAGCAGCCTGCAACGCCCCTCCGTTGGCGATGACCTCAGCCGACGCCAGCTGGAGCTGAGCGTGCTGGCCCAGGGGAACTTGAGCGAGCCCATCCGTCCGTTGCTGAGCTCGGGTGATCCCCTGCAAACCCTCCAGGAGAGCCTCCAGAACGCGATCAACGACAGCCAGGAGGAGGGCCGCAATCCACCCCCAGGACTGCTGCTTGAGCAAGCCCTGCTGCTGCAACGCACAGGGGACCCGAGCCAGGCCCAGACCCTGCTGAAGCAACTCAGCCAAGAAGGGGGAGCCCAGCAGGCGATCGCCACCGTGCTGCTGAACCCCGAACAGCACGGCCGCCAGTCGCGCGAGCAACTTCTTTCCGAGCTCAAGGGATCAACGCTTGTACGCCAGTGGAGCTGCGAAGCACTGCTGGGCGCTGAGGCCTGCCAGGGGGATCAGGTCGCCAGGCAGGCCAGCGTGCAGCTGCTGGCGGTCACCCTGGTGCCCGGCCTGGGACTGCTCGGCGGCATCGCTCTGCTGATTCGCGAGCTCTGGAGGCGCTGGCGCGGAAAGACTCCAGCGGCGCCCCCATGGCTCGGCCCAGCCCTCTCCGGCATTGACACGGTTCTGCTGGTGGCCGGCGGTTTTGTGGTCGTCGGTGAGCTCATCACTCCCCTGCTGGTGGCACCGCTGCTGACGCGGCTGCTGCAGGACTGGCCGATCGAGGCTGTGCTCAAACAGGGGATCAGTGTCGTGGTCCTCTACGGCGCCTTGATGACAGGGCCACTGCTGATCCTGCGGCTGCTGCTGAAGCCCCTCGGCCCAGGGCCCCAGGGGGGCTGGTTGCAATTCCGCTGGTCCCCCCTGCCGCTTTGCTTTGGCCAAGCCCTCAAAGGCTTCTTGATGGTGCTGCCCCTGGTGAGCCTGGTGGGCTGGCTTCAGGGACAACTCTTTGGCGATCCGGGCGGCAGCAATCCCCTCCTGGAATTGGTCCTCAACGGACACAACATTCCCGCTCTGGCTTGTTTTGGAATCACCGCCATCGTCCTTGCCCCCCTGTTTGAGGAGACGATCTTTCGCGGTGCGCTGCTGCCCGTTGCCGCCCGCTACTGGGGATCGGGCTGGGGAATTGTGGTCAGCGCCGCTGTCTTCGCCGTGGCCCATTCCAGCCTCGGAGAATTTCCACCGCTGATGGTGCTGGGGCTCGGCTTGGGCTGGCTGCGCTGGCGCAGTGGACGGCTCGGCAGCTGCGTGCTGATGCACGCCCTCTGGAACAGCCTGACCTTCGCCAATCTGGTTGTTCTGGGTTGGTGAAAACCCCCTTGCTGGAAGCGCTCTCGCGTGGTTGACTTGCGCAGCACGCGTTGATGTTTGTGGTTGCCGTTCCGCTCCAGAAGAGCAATAGAGCGCCGGGCAGCCGCTCCAGCCGTTCCCTCGAGCTGATTCAAGGCACGCTGCTTGCCCGCAAGCTGGATCGCCAAGCGCCGTGGCTTGGCAACCTGCATCGCATTGCCGATGGAAGTCTCGTCGGCCTGGGAGTTGCCGTTGTCGGTCTCAGCGCCCTGACGCTCCACTGGCAGGGCCGCTGGACCAGCAGCTTCCAATCCCTTGAAGCGACCCAGCGGCTGGAGCACCGCCTGCAGGAATCAGCGGCGGTGCTCGAGCAGCATCACCTCTCGATGACCCGCAAGCCGGCCCTGCTGGAGCCCACCAGCAGTGAAAAGCTCGTGTACGTCGCTCCGCCGGCCGTCTCAGCAGGGCCAGACTTTGAAGCCCTCTTGGCCCAAGTCAATCCCGGTCAAATTCTTCCGGGCTACTGATGGCGCAGCAGGGGCTGCAGGGTCGCCGCGCCCCTGCACCACGGGAAGGACGTGGTCCAAGACGCAACCGGGTCGTGGATTTGCAGCCGGTGCCCCCGCGCCGGCTTTGGCTCGTCTACGGCCTTCTGGCGGCGGGACTCAGTGGTTTAGCGCTGCGGCTGGCCTGGGTTCAGGTGATCCAGGGCAACGAATTGTTGAACCGTGCCCGAGCGATTCAGACCCAAACGATCACGCCCCTTGGCCGCAGGCGGACGATCGTTGATCGCCAAGGTCGCCTGGTTGCCCTGGATGAAGAGCGCTTCACCCTCTGGGCCCACCCCCGCTACTTCTCCTTCCCTGGAGACGACATCGGAAGGCTGCGCAGCCCCCTGGATGTGGCGCGCAAACTCTCCCCCGTCCTGGCCAAACCCATGGGCGAGTTGCTCAAGGCCATGGATGGCCGTAAGTCAGGGGTGAAGCTGGCCAGCGAGCTCGACCCAGAAACCGCACAACGGGTGCGCGAGCTGGGCATCAGCGGTGTCGACCTTGAGGCCTATCCCCAGCGCGTTTATCCCCAAGGGGGACTTTTCGCCAATGTCGTTGGCTTCCTCAACCTCGAGCGGGTCCCCCAGGCGGGTCTCGAGCAGAGCCGTGACCGCGACCTGCGTCGCCAAGAGGCCTCCAAAAGTCTCCGGCGTGGAGCCGATGGCACGCCCCTGCCCGATGGGCTCAAACCAGGGGTGCTCTACGGCGACGACCTCAAGCTGCAGCTCACCCTCGATGCCCGCCTGCAGCAAGTCGCCCAGATGGCACTGGCCAAACAGGTCAAGCAATGGAAGGCCAAGCGCGGGGCCGCGTTGGTCATGGATGTCCGCAACGGTGAGCTGCTGACCCTGGCCTCCACCCCGACCTACAACCCCAACCAGTTCTGGAAGTTCCAGCCGGGATTGTTCCGTGAGTGGTCCGTCCAAGATCTCTATGAACCGGGGTCAACCTTCAAGCCGATCAACCTGGCGATCGCCCTTCAGGAAAACGCCATTGACCCGTCAGGAAAGGTGAATGACTCCGGCCAACTCACCATTGGCGGCTGGCCGATCTTTAACCACGACCGCAAAGGCAATGGGTTGATCGACTTCCCAACGGTCCTGCAGGTCTCCAGCAACGTGGCGATGGTGGAGGCGATGCGGCGGGTTCAACCGGCACGCTTCTGGCATTGGCTCCACACCCTGGGAATCGACAACACCCCGGATACCGACCTGCCCGGCGCCGTAGCCGGTCAGCTCAAATCCCTCGAGACCTTCAAAACCCAACCAATCGAGCCCGCAACGGCCGCCTTCGGTCAAGGCTTCAACCTGACGCCCCTGAAATTGATCCAGCTGCACGCGATGTTGGCGAACGGCGGCAGGCTGGTCAGTCCCCACATCACCCGCGGCCTGCGCTCCGGTGATGACCTGGCCAGCGCCCCGCCGGCCTCAGGGGTGCAACTGATCCGGCCCGCCATCGCCCAAACCGTCCTCAATTGGATGGAGACGGTGGTGGAGAAAGGCAGTGGCCGTGGCGTACAAATCCCAGGCCACCGGATTGGCGGCAAAACAGGGACGGCGCAAAAGGCACGCAATGGTGTCTACGTGGCCGGAGCCAAGATCACGAGCTTCATCGCCCATTTGCCGATCAACCAACCGCGCTATGTCGTGTTGGTCGTTGTCGATGAGCCGAAGGGCGAAAACGCCTACGGATCAACGGTGGCGGTTCCCGTCGCCAAGCAAATCATTGAGGCCTTATTGGTGATTGAGAAAATCCCGCCCAGCCGCACGGTTCCCACAACGGCCCGTCAGTAGATCGCACTGCGTGACCGCTTGATGACAACGGGAGTCACGCCCCGATTGGCATCGCTAGCTTGAAAATACGTTTGGTGCCCGGCATGGCCAATCTCCTCGACCAACTGGCCGCGATGACCGTTGTTGTCGCCGATACCGGTGACATCGATGCGATTCAGCAGTTCACCCCCCGGGATGCCACCACCAACCCTTCATTGATCCTGGCGGCGGCCCAGATCCCGACCTACCAAAACCTGATCGATACCTCCCTGCGGGAGTCCCGCGAGGTCTGCGGCCCCTCGGCACCGGCTGAAGAGGTGGTGCGCGAAGCCCTCGACGAGATCTGCGTCACCTTCGGCAAGGAAATTCTCAAGATCGTCCCCGGCCGGGTCTCCACCGAAGTGGATGCGCGCCTGAGCTTCAACACCGAAGCGACGATCACCAAGGCCCGCAAGCTGATTGGCCTTTATCGCCAAGCGGGCATCAGCCGTGATCGCGTGCTGATCAAGATTGCCTCCACCTGGGAAGGCATCAAGGCCGCGGAGGTGCTCGAAAAAGAGGGCATCCACTGCAACCTCACCCTCCTCTTCAGCTTCGCTCAGGCCGTGGCCGCCGCTGAGGCTGGCGTCACCTTGATCTCCCCCTTTGTCGGCCGCATCCTCGACTGGTTCATAAAGAGCACCGGCCGCGAGAGCTATCCCGGCCATGAGGATCCGGGCGTGCTCTCGGTCACCAAGATCTTCAACTACTTCAAGACCTTCGGCTACAAAACCGAGGTCATGGGAGCGAGCTTCCGCAATATCGACGAGATCGTCGAATTGGCGGGATGTGACCTACTCACCATCTCGCCCAAACTCCTGGATCAACTGCGCAACACCCAGGGGGATCTGCAACGGAAACTGAACCCCTTTGATCCAGCGACGACGGAGCAACAGATCCACCTAGATGCCCAAGGCTTCAAGGCGATGATGGCCGAGGATCAGATGGCCACTGAAAAACTGGATGAGGGTATCCGGGGATTCACCAAGGCAATCGAGACCTTGGAAGCCCAATTGGCCCACCGTTTGGGCGAACTGGAGGGAGCCAGTGCCTTCCAACATGCCGCCCAGGAAATCTTCCTGCTGAACGACCTCGATGGCGATGGCTGCATCACCCGCGAGGAATGGCTGGGGACCGATGCTGTGTTCGATGCCCTGGACACCGATCACGACGGACGTCTTTTGCCCAATGACATCCGTGGCGGACTCGGTGCGGCCCTCGCCATTAACAACTGACTTAGGCTCTGGCCCAGTTGGTTGGCTGTTGCGTGAACGCCCTCGAAACCATGCGTGCCCTGGCCAGCCAGGGAGAGGTGATTCAGGCAACGGCAGGTGATGCGATCTTCTCCTCCGGGGAGACCGGAGACTGCATGTTCGGGGTTCTGGAAGGAACCGTTGAGCTCACCTGGAACGACGAGGTCGGTCATGAGGTCATTCAGGCCGGCGACGTCTTTGGGGCCGGTGCCCTGGTGACGGCGGAGCATCGCCGCTACGGCAATGCCAAAGCCGTCAGCGACTGCAAGCTGCTGAAGATGAACCGCGAGAAGTTCCTCTTCGCCGTTCAGGAATCCCCCATGTTCGCCATCGAGCTGCTGGGCTCAATCGATCACCGCCTGAGGCAACTCAAGGACTGCACCAAGGTCGGCTGAGCGCTCAGCCCCGCTGGAACAGCAGGCGTTTAATCACGCGTTGGGCGATATCGCCGTAACCCATCTCGCCCGAAAGAATTTGGGCGATCCGTTGCGGCGCTGTCGGTCGCTTGATCCCCAGCTGGTAGCCCACTTTCGGGACCCGGTAGAACACCTGTGCAATGCGCCGGCCCCAGGCCATGGAGTCGCCCCAGTGTTGGCGCATCTGGGCGCTGTATTGAGCGAGGGCCTGCTGTTGCTCATCGGCAGCGGAGCTGCCCAGGTAGCGATCCACCGCGTCAGCGGCCCGCACGCCACTCATCAGTGCTGGGCGTAACCCCTCCGCCAAAAAGGGATCACAGAGGGAGGCCGCGTCACCGACCACCACGGCGCCAGGGACATGCAGTGGGTAGTGACCATCCCAAACCCTGAGGGGAGAACGGCGCCGCAGGCCGGCATCCGGCGCGAGGCCCAAGGAGGGAAGCAATTCGGCTAACACCGCATCCGCATCCGCCGCTTCGCGGCCAATGAAGGTGCCCACTCCAATGCTGTAGCCCCCTTGCCTGGGGAAGGCCCAGCAGAAGCCATGGCGCACGAGACCGAATTCGAATCGGGCCGTGTCCCCCTCCAACACCTCGGCATCAACCTCAGCCGCCAGGGCTTCTGCAAAGCGCGGCTGACTGGGACCGAGGCCCAAGGGGGCGGCAAAACGAGAGTTGGAGCCATCGGCAATCACCACGGCTCGTGCGCGGTAGCCATGGCCACCGGCTTCCAACATCCATTGATCGCCATCCCGCTGGATTGACGACACTTCGGAGCCATCCAGCAGTTCCGCACCCTCCGCAACGGCCCGCTCAACCAGATAGTGGTCCAGCTTGGAGCGCTGCACGATCCAAAACGGAGAGTCGCCAGGAAGGACCGCCACCACCGGATCCTCCAGGCACCAGGTGAATTTCACCTGGGTGATCACCCGATCAACGGCCGGCTGCAGATCAAAGGGAAACCAACGCTGCACGGAGGCCGCCATGCCACCGCCACAGGGTTTGGGCCTGGGAAGGGACTGCGCCTCAAGCAGCAGAACACGACGTCCCCGCGCAGCCAGGTGGAAGGCCGCTGCGCCGCCGGCAGCACCGGCGCCGACAACGGCGACATCAAAACAGTGCGGTTCGCTCACACCTTGAGGATGTCTGCTTCCTTCTCAGCCAGCAGTTTCTCGATCTCAGCAATGAACTTGTCGGTGAGCTTTTGGACCTTGTCCTGCTCATCGCGGCTTTGATCCTCGGAGAACTCGCCCTCCTTCTCCTGCTTTTTCACCTTGTCGATCGCATCGCGGCGAACGTTGCGCAGGGCCACCTTGCCCTCCTCGGCATACTTCGCCGCCAACTTGCAGAGCTCCTTGCGGCGGTCCTCCGTCAGGGGCGGGATGTTGATACGGATCAACTTGCCGTCGTTGTTGCAAGTCAGCCCCAGGTCACTCATCGAAATGGCCTTCTCGATCAGCCCCAAGGAGCTGCCATCGAAGGGCTGCAGTTGGATCGTCGAGGAGTCCGGGGTGCTGATGGTCGCCAGGGACTTCAGCGGCGTATCCGCGCCGTAGTACTCCACCTGGATCTTGTCGAGCAGCGACGCATTCGCCCGGCCGGTGCGAATCGTGTTGAAGGTGCGCTGGGTGGAATCCACCGACTTGCGCATGCTGGCTTCGAGATCCATGGCGAGAAAAAGGGCGTCGCTGAAGAAAGAAAGGGGCCGACCCGTCAGGCCGAAGGAAGGATGCTGGTGCCGATGGGCTCACCGCGCACAGCCCGACCAATGTTGCCGGAACCGAACAGATCAAACACCACGATTGGGATGGCGTTGTCCTTGCAGAGGGCGATGGCCGTGCTGTCCATGACCTCTAGCTCTTTGCTGAGGACATCCATGAACGAGAGGCTCTCGTAACGCACCGCGTCGGCGTGCTTGTTGGGGTCCTTGTCGTAGACCCCGTCGACCTTGGTGGCCTTGAACACCACGTCGGCTCCGATCTCAGCGGCCCGCAACGCAGCGGTGGTGTCCGTGGTGAAGAAGGGATTACCCGTACCGGCGGCAAAGATCACCACGCGCCCCTTCTCCATGTGGCGGATGGCCTTGCGACGGATGTAAGGCTCCGCAACCTCCTGCATCGAGATGGCGCTCTGGACGCGGGTGGGAATGCCGGCCCGCTCCAATCCGTCCTGGAGCGTGATGGCATTCATCACCGTCGCCAACATGCCGACGTAGTCAGCGGTGGCCCGGTCCATGCCGGCGGCGGACCCCTTAAGACCGCGGAAGATGTTGCCGCCGCCCACCACGATCGCCAGCTGGCTGCCGTCGGCGACCACAGCGGCGACATCCTTAGCGATGGCATCCACCACCGCAGGATCGATGCCGTAGCCCTGCTCGCCCATCAGGGCTTCGCCGCTGAGCTTCAGCAACACGCGCTGATAGGCCATCCCTTCGTGCTGCAGCTTCGTTGGCCGAACAGTAGCAAGCGTGAGATCCCTTGCCGACGCTGGCCAGGAGCGCTTCGATGCCAGCAGATGGGAGTGCTGGATGGACAGGCATCAGGACCAACCCATTCCACCGGTCGGCTCCAGCCGCAGCGGCCTCATGGCACGGCTCACCCTCTCGGCCGTGGAACAACTGACCGAAGACCCCCGCGCCTGGGCTGAACCGGTCGTGCATCGGGCGCTGTTGATCAGCGGGCTCTCGGTGCTGATGAGCGCCCTGGCCACGGTGCAAACCCAGACCAGTCCTTAGAACTCAATACCCGCCTGGGCTTTTACCCCCTGTTCCCGGAAGGGATGGCGCACAAGCTTCATCTCCGTCACCAGATCAGCACGCTCCACTAACGCCGCCGGAGCGCCGCGGCCGGTGAGCGCCACATGGGTCAAGGGCGGCCGCAGCTTCAATCCCTCCAACAGATCCTCCAGATCGAGGTAGCCCAACTTGAGGGCCACATTCACCTCATCGAGGACCACCAACTTGCGCTGGGGATCAGCGAGGTACTCGCAGGAGCGCTTCCAGGCCTGCTGCACCAAGGCACGGTCACGCTCGCGGTCCTGGGTTTCCCAGGTAAAGCCCTCCCCAAGGGCATGCCAGTGCAGCGCTTCGCCAAACAGCTCCAGCGCCTTGGCCTCGCCGGGTTGCCAGCCCCCCTTAATGAACTGCACAACGGCCACCTGCTCCCCGTGGCCCAAGGTCCGCAGCACCAACCCCAGGGCTGCCGTGGTCTTGCCCTTGCCATCACCGGTGAAGACCAGCACCAGTCCCTTCTCCAGGGAGCGCTCCCCAACCCGCTGCTGCTGCACTTCCTTGCGGCGAGCCATGCGCCGCTGGTAGGCATCGGCTGTGGCCTCAGGGGCCAGGTCTCCGCCCATCCCCAACTCCGATGCTGTCTGGTCCAGGGCGTTGGGATCGGCCACAGCTTGAGGTCAGGGGTGCCTCCAATCTGGCGCGGTTAAGCCGCGCTCGCCTGGTGCCGGGCCAGGGCCGTATCCACAGCCTGCTGCTGATCCCGGCGGGTGATCCAGTGGTGATAAGTCCTGGTGTGGATCGCCACGGAGTGGCCCATCATCCGAGCCGCCACCGTGTCGGGCAGACCGATGTGGATCGTGCGAACCGCCCAGGCATGGCGCAGGTCATAGGGGGTGAGGGGCAGGTCGTAGCGACGGAACTGCTCGGCAACACGGCGGCCGACCTGCTGCAGGGTGGTGCGGCGGAGATCGGTACAGACCGCCGGCAGAAGCTGACGCTGAGCCCCTAGTTGCTCCAAGCCGAAGCGCTCCACCCACTCCGGTTGAAAGGGCCAAACCTGGTGCTCTCCGGTCTTGCTCGTGGGCAACACACGGATCACCCGATCGCCCCCGGGTGCCAAGGCGGAGAGGTCGGTGAAGAAGACCTCATGGTTGCGTAGGCCATAGGTCGCCATCAGGCCGTAGGCCAAGCGCCATCCGGGGTTAGGAATGCGCTCAAGCCACTCCAGGATCTGAAGGTCGCTTGGGAGCTGGCGAAATTGGGCGGCATGCAGGCCATAGCCCCCCGCCCGCTCACCCCAGTCAGGGGGCAACGCCAACCCTTCGGCTCGAGCCAGGGCCGCGAGGGTGGTGCCGCACTGCTGTCGCCCCCGCGAGGCCAGGGGATAACTCTCCAGAACGGCCTCCAGAAGCGGCAGGCCCCAGGCCATCCCCTGGTCCCCAGCCAAGCGCTCGAGGCGGCGGACATAGGGCAGATAGGCGCTGCTCCAGGTCGTCCGGGCTCCGGAGGGATTGCGGCGGCGGCGCGGATCTTGGAAAAACCCCTGCTCAAAGCGCTGCAGCCGTGCCGCAAGCGAAGAGGCCGTCGCTGGGGGCAATGGCCCCGTGGGAGCGTCCTTGGTTTGAAGCCAGTCGTCCCAGCAGAAGCGCTGCTGCTGAAGCTGCTGCAGGACCAGCTTCAGTTGGTGGCGGGCCTGCTCGAGGCCGGCTGGGTCAGCGTCAAGGCCAAGGCTGATCCGTTGCACCCGCTGAGCCGACCCACCGCTGCGGCAGGGCAAGGGTCCCCTCAGGCCGAGCCGGGAGCCCCGGCGCTCCAGCCGCAGCGAAACACCGCTGGCGGCCAGCAGCGCGTTGTGTTCCCGAAGGGCCAGATCGAGGCGTTCGAGGCTGATCTTGAGACCAAAGCGAGCCGGCCGACCTTATCGAGCCTGAACGGGAGCGACCAGCCCCCAGCCGGCAGCGTTACGCTCGCCGCTGTTGTTGTCCGATGAAGCGGGGCATGGCCAAGGTCGGCGTGGTGTTGCTGAACCTGGGCGGCCCTGAGCGCATTCAGGACGTCGGTCCCTTCCTCTACAACCTCTTCGCGGACCCGGAAATCATCCGGCTGCCCAATCCGGCGCTGCAAAAACCCCTGGCCTGGCTGATCAGCAGCCTGCGCGCCGGCAAGTCCCAAGCCGCCTACCGCTCCATCGGTGGGGGCTCCCCCCTCCGGCGCATCACCGAGCAGCAGGCCCGCGAGCTGCAAAGCACCCTGCGTCAACGCGGCATCGAGGCCACCAGCTACGTGGCGATGCGCTACTGGCACCCCTTTACCGAGTCGGCCGTAGCCGACATCAAGGCCGATGGGATCGATGAGGTGGTGGTCCTACCTCTCTACCCCCACTTCTCGATCAGCACCAGCGGCTCCAGCTTCCGGGAACTGCAGCGCCTGCGCCAGGGCGACCCCGCCTTCTCCAAGCTGCCGATCCGCTGCATTCGCAGCTACTACAACGACCCCGGTTACATCGGCGCCATGGCCGAGTTGATCGGTAAGGAAATCCAGGCCTGCCCCGACCCGGCCACGGCCCACGTCTTCTTCTCCGCCCACGGCGTCCCCAAGAGCTACGTCGAGGAAGCCGGTGACCCCTATCAAAAGGAGATCGAGGGCTGCGCCCAGCTGATCATGGACAAGCTGGCCGCCGATCTCGGCCACGCCAACCCCTTCACGCTTGCCTACCAGAGCCGCGTCGGTCCGGTGGAGTGGCTCAAGCCCTACACCGATGACGCCCTCAATGAACTCGGGGAGTCCGGGGTGAAGGACCTGGTGGTCGTCCCCATCAGCTTCGTCAGCGAGCACATCGAAACGCTCGAAGAGATCGATATCGAGTACCGGGAAATTGCCACCGAAGCCGGCATCACGAATTTCCGCCGCGTTCCGGCCCTCGACACCACCCCATCCTTTATTCAGGGCCTGGCCAACCTGGTCCAGCACGCCTTGGAAGGTCCGGAGGTCAACCTGGATCAAGCCGCGGCCCTGCCAACCCAGGTCAAGCTCTATCCCCAGGACAAGTGGGCCTGGGGCTGGAACAACAGCTCCGAGGTCTGGAACGGACGCTTGGCAATGCTCGGCTTCTCCGCTTTCCTGCTGGAGTTGCTGAGCGGTCGTGGCCCGCTGCATTCCATCGGCCTGCTCTAAGGCCCTTCTCGGAGCCTCCCTGCTGCTGGGGCCCGCCCTGGCCAACCCCTGGCAACAGGCCCGTTTTCCTGTTCCGCAGTTCAGCGGCTACACCAGCCATTACGGGCTCAGAAGCGGCGCATCCGGCGGCTCCAGCCTCCACCGGGGCCTGGACATCGCCGCTCCCCTGGGCTCCCCGGTGCTCAGCTGGTGGGCCGGGCGGGTGGAGCGGCTGATCAACGACGGGAGCTGCGGCATCGGCGTGGCGATCCGCTCCGGCCCCTACGAGCACCTCTACTGCCACCTGCAGGGAACGATCGAACAGGACACCCTGCGCAGCGGAGGCGCGAGCCTGCGCCAGGGCTCCTGGCTACGGACGGGGGAACCCCTGGGCGCCATCGGGGTGAGCGGCCGCAGCAGCGGACCTCACCTGCATTGGGGCGTCAAGCTGAACGAGCGTTGGCTGGACCCGGTGCTGCTGCTGCGAGCAATGGCTGACGCCAGGCGCGTGGAAACGCCCATTTCTCAGGCCAGACCTTAGGGTGACTGGATCTGAAAACGCTGTCCGCCGCCGCCGTGACCGTGACGTCCGTTTCACAAGCGGCCACCGCCGCTGATCACTCCACCCCGACCCGGGTGAGTGGCGGTTACGCCCTCATGGATGCCCTCCGTCGCCATGGCGTGGAGACCATCTTTGGCTATCCCGGCGGCGCGATCCTTCCCATCTACGACGAGCTGCACAAGGCCGAGTCCAGGGGCTGGCTGAAGCACGTGCTCGTGCGCCACGAACAGGGCGGCACCCACGCAGCCGACGCCTACGCCCGCGCGACCGGCAAGGTCGGGGTCTGTTTTGGCACCTCCGGTCCAGGGGCCACCAACCTGGTGACGGGCATCGCCACGGCCCACATGGACTCCGTGCCCATGGTGGTCATCACCGGCCAAGTCCCCCGGGCGGCCATCGGGACGGACGCCTTCCAGGAGACGGACATCTTTGGCATCACCCTGCCGATCGTGAAGCACTCCTGGGTGGTGCGCGATCCCCGGGACATTGCCCGCATCGTCTCGGAGGCCTTCTTGATTGCCTCCAGCGGCCGACCCGGTCCCGTTCTGATCGACGTGCCCAAGGACGTCGGAGTCGAGGAGTTCGACTACATCCCCGTTGAACCCGGCGCGGCCGTTCCCCCTGGTTTCAAACTCCCCCCCGCGCCGGCCCCCAGCGCCATCTCCGCTGCGCTGGAGCTCATCCGCAATGCCCGCCGTCCCCTCCTCTATGTCGGTGGTGGGGCCATCAGCAGCGGCGCCCACGCCGAAATCCATGCCCTGGCGGAGCGCTTCCGGCTTCCGGTGACCACCACCTTGATGGGGAAGGGTGCCTTTGATGAGCTCCACCCCCTCTCGGTGGGGATGCTCGGCATGCACGGGACCGCCTACGCCAACTTCGCGGTGACCGATTGCGACCTGCTGATCGCCGCCGGTGCCCGTTTTGACGACCGCGTCACCGGCCGCCTCGATGGCTTCGCCCCCCGGGCCCAGGTCATCCACATCGATATTGATGCGGCAGAGATGGGCAAAACCCGTCTGCCGGATGTGGCCGTCGTCGCCGACGTCAAGCAAGCGGTCGAGGCCCTGCTGGCCGCCTCCAGCCAGGAGGACTCCCGAGGCCGCACCGAGGCCTGGCTCGAGCGCATCGCCCAGTGGAAACAGCACTACCCCTTGGTGGTTCCAGCACCCGAGGGAGACATCGCGCCCCAGGAGGTGGTGTCGATGCTGCAGGAGCTCTCCCCCAAAGCCTTCTTCACCACTGACGTGGGCCAGCACCAGATGTGGGCTGCGCAGTTCCTGCACACCCTCCCCCGCCGTTGGATCAGCTCCGCGGGCCTCGGGACCATGGGTTTCGGCATGCCGGCGGCCATGGGCGTTCAGTGCGCCTTCCCCGAAGAACCGGTGATCTGCGTGGCCGGCGACGCGAGCATCCTGATGAACATCCAGGAGCTCGGCACCCTCAGCCAGTACCACCTCCCCGTGAAGGTGGTGGTGCTCAACAACGGCTGGCAGGGGATGGTGCGCCAGTGGCAGGAGAGCTTCTACGGCGAGCGCTACAGCGCCTCAGAGATGACCGGCGGCATGCCGAACTTCCCCGCTGTGGCGGAAGCCTTCGGCGTCAAAGGTGTTCAGATCCAAGGACGGGAGGAACTGCGCACCAAACTCGCCGAAGCCCTGGCCCACCCCGGTCCGGCCTTCATTGAGGTGAAGGTGCGCCGCAACGAGAACTGCTATCCGATGGTGCCCCCCGGTGCCAGCAACGCCCAGATGGTGGGCCTCCCCTCCCATCCGGAACTGGCGATCGACACCAATCGCGAGTGCCACAGCTGCCACCACAGCACCTCCAGCTCCAGCCTGTACTGCCCCAACTGCGGCGCCAAGCTGTGAGGCTGGGGCTGATCCGCCGCTGGCTCTGTGCTGCAGCGGCTGCCTGCCTGCTGCTCTGGCCGGGACAGGTCTTGGCGGCCGAGGTGCTGCAGGTGCGGAGCGGCACTCTGCTGCAGATCGGTGACCGCAACCGCACCTACAGCGTGCAACTGGCCTGCGTCGTGGTGGACCCAGACGATGACGCTGCCGCCGTGGACTGGATTCGTAAGCAACTGCCCCGGCGCAGCAAGGTGAACCTGCGCCCGACCGGCAGTGCCGATGGGGTCCTCATCGCCCGCATCAATCACCTCGATGGGCAAGCCAACCACGACCTGGGCGCGGAGCTGATTGCATCGGGCCTAGCGTCCTCCTCAGGATCCTGCTAACGGCCGTTGAGCATCAATCGGGCAGCCAAGGGCATTGTGCTGGTGCCCACACTCCTGTTGGGAAGTGCCTTCATCGCCACCGCGGTCTGGGGACCAGCGGCAGCCGCTGACAACAAGTCCCTCGCCCTGGGGGTCGGAGGAGTCTTGATCGCAGCGGGTTTGCTGGCCCAGCTGATGCCGGAGCCAGCTCCCGAGGCCAGGTCCGAAGACGAATCCTGAGCGTTACTTCGCCGGCTTGGTCTGAGGGGTGGATTGAGCTTTGGTGCGGCCCTCTTCCACCAGGCGGAAGTACTCCTTGGTCGGGAAGATCACAAAGCTGTCCTCCTTGGCTTTGCTGATCTGAGAGAGCACCGCGGTGAGGTCGGCAACCCTGGGCTTCAGCTTGCTGCGCTCAGCCTCAGGCACGTTGGAAAGGGCCTTCTGCAACTCGTCGTAGCTCAGGAAGAACACGCCCCGAGGGCCATCGGGGGTGTTGAGGGTTAGGAAGGGCTGGGTGAAGAACACCGCCACGTTCAGGCCTTTCTTGATCTCCTCGTCGCTCAGACCTTCTTTCTTCAGCAGGGTGTAGGCCTGCTTGATGTCGGCGTCGTTCATCACCACCGGGGCCACCAGTGGCTTGCTCTTGTCCTTCAGCTGCTTATTGAGCTCCACCACCTTCTCGTTCATCACATTCAGTGGAACGGGGGTGACGGTGGCCTTGAGGCTCGGGTTCGACTTCAGCAGCGCCTTGAGCTCGGTATTCGCCCGATCACTCTCGAGATAGAGGGGCAGGACCAACGCCTCGTCCCGGGGGATCGGCAGGGGAATGCCATTGGCATCGGTGATCACGAAGACCGGAATCACCTGCAGTTTCTTGATCGCCTCGGCTTCAGGGATCGCCAAGGCGGGAGCCGCAGCCATGGCGCCCAGGACGGCGACCGGGGCCAGCAACGAGGCCGCTTGACGGCCCATCGGCTTCAACCAAGCGGGAAAGCGCGAGAGCATGCGACCGATCAAGAAAGGTCAACCCTAGTCAGAACCCAGGAAAGACCCCCAGGGCGTAGGGCTCTCCTGGGACTGGATCAATCAGCCGAGCGGCTGAGGCCACAGCCTGCTGGGCCTCCTCCAAGTTCCCCTTTTGCCAGAGCCAGCGGTTCAGCCAGCCGCTGAAGGCCACATCCCCGCCGGTCGTACTCGCCAGCACCGTGCGCGGAGAGAAGCGCTCCAACAGCTCAGGCAAAACGGTCTGGCCGCGGACAAAGGCGCCAGCGACCGGCAAGCCCAAGTCGACCACGGGCGTGATCACCGCATCAAGTACTTCCGGGGCGAGGTCAGCGGGCAGGTAGCCATGGGGCTCGAGGTAAAGGCTCCCCTGGGGATGGCGCAGCAGGTAGCCGTTCTCAACCTGGGGCACCGGTGCGCCTGCTGTGGCTTCAATCCGAAGCTCGCCAAAGGCCGTGGTTTCACCGGGGCGCAGGCCCGTGACCTGCTCAAAGCCCATCTGCTGCACCTTCTTGGCCGCCGTCAGGGACCCCACCACGGGCAGGGAACGGGGCAGCAGCGCCAGGGTCTCGGGATGGGCGTGGTCATCCAGTCCCTGGGTGAGCAGCAGCAAATCGAGATCGGCAGGAAGCGCAAAGGAGCGGGACAACTGCCCCTGGAAAAACCAGGGCCCGGGGGGAAAGACCAACGGACCGCGGAACCAGGGGTCCACCAGCACCCGCAGTCCCGACCAGTCCAGTAACCAGCCGTTTGCCCCGAAATAGGTCGCTTCCACCGCTTCAACGCAACTGGCGGCGAGGCTAGGCAGCGCGGTGCTGGAATACAGGAACGAGGCTCAGGACAAGTGGTGCTGCGACTGAGCGAGTTGAAGCTGCCGCTGGATCACGAGGAAGCGGACCTCGCTCCAGCCATCTGCAAACGCCTCAAGATCGATCCAGCGGCCCTGCTCGCGCATCGGGTCATCAAAGAGAGCATCGACGCCAGGCGGAAATCCGCCATCCAGATCGCCTACAGCCTGGAGCTGGAACTGCCGCCGCAGCTCGAGCAGCAACTGCTGAAACGCTTCAAGCGCGATCCCCACCTGCAACCCGCAAGCGACACCCACTACCAACCCGTGGCGCAGGCCAGCCCCGGGGATCCCCTGCCTCAGCGGCCGGTGGTTGTGGGCGCCGGACCCTGCGGCTACTTCTGTGCCCTGATCCTGGCGGAGATGGGGCTGAGACCCCTGCTGCTCGAGCGCGGCAAACCCGTGAAGGAGCGCACGGCGGACACCTTTGGCTTCTGGAAAGGCACTGCGCCGTTCAACCCCGAATCCAACGCGCAATTTGGGGAAGGGGGTGCGGGCACCTTCTCCGATGGGAAGCTCTACAGCCAGGTGAGAGACCCCAAACACCTCGGGCGCAAGGTCCTGGAGGAACTGGTCGCAGCGGGGGCCAATCCAGAGATCCTGGTCAAGCACCACCCCCACATCGGCACCTTCAAGTTGGCCACGGTGGTTCGGGGTCTCCGGAGCAAGATCACGGCCCTCGGCGGAGAGATTCGCTTCGAAAGCCGTGTCAGTCAGCTCTGCGTTGAGCAGATCGATGGGGAGCGGCGCCTTAGCGGCGTTGCCCTGGCCAGCGGAGAGATCATCCCGGCGCAGCAGGTGGTCCTCGCGGTCGGCCACAGCGCGCGCGACACCTTCGCGATGCTGCAGGAGGAGGGCGTGACGCTGGAGCGCAAACCCTTCTCGGTGGGCTTTCGCATCGAGCACCCGCAACCCCTGATCGATGCCGCCCGTTGGGGAAACTGCGCCGGCCATCCCCGCCTGGGGGCTGCGGAGTACAAGCTCGTCAAACACGTCAGCAACGGGCGCTGCGTCTACAGCTTCTGCATGTGCCCCGGTGGCCTGGTGGTGGGGGCCACCTCGGAGGTGGGACGGGTCGTCACCAACGGGATGAGTCAGCACTCGCGCAATGAGCGCAACGCCAACAGCGGCATCGTCGTGAACATTGAGACAGGCGACGTCGAAAGCTATGGCGCCTACCCCGGCGACCCCCTTGCGGGGATTGCCTTCCAGCGGCACTGGGAGGCCAAAGCCTTTGAACTCGGTGGCAAGAGCTATGCCGCTCCCGGTCAGCGGCTCAAGGACTTCCTGGCCGGCGGCAGCCAGGCACCCGCTGATCTGGGGACGGTCAAGCCCTCCTACAGCCCCGGTGTGGTCCCTGCAGACCTGGGGCAGGCCTTACCGGCCTTTGTGATCGAAGCCCTGCGGGAGGCCCTGCCGCAGTTCGAGCAGTCCATCCCGGGCTACGCCATGGACGATGCGCTGCTGACTGGCGTTGAAACCCGCACCTCATCCCCCGTGCGCATTCCCAGAACAAAAGCCCTGGAGAGCGTGAACACCCCAGGGCTTTATCCGGCGGGAGAGGGGGCCGGCTTCGCCGGCGGAATCCTCTCTGCTGCGATGGATGGCATCCGCGTCGCGGAAGCCGTTGGCCTCACTCTTCTTCGTCAGGAGCGCCCAGGGGCACCAGACGGATCTGCTTGCGACCCAGCTTGATTTCGAACTCATCGCCGGGCTTGAGGTCCAGCAGGGCGGTGTAGGCCTTGCCCACCATCAGGTTGCCGTTGAACTGAACCTTGGTGGTGAAGCTCAGCTTGCGGCCGCCTTTACCAACCTTGGCGCTCGAGCCGCCAAAATCAACGCCCTTGGCATTGAGCAGCGCTTCGTAGAACGCCGTGAAATTCAGTCGCTCGCTGCCGTCTTTCTTGTTGGAGACATATCCGCATGCACGTACAACGTCGGATTTGCTCACGTCGCCCATTTCTTTGACTTTGGCGAGAAGATCAGCTCCGGTGAGCATGAGATTGATAGTTATGCAACTTCTGCATCATCACACCCGACGGTCAATTCAGCAAGGCTGACTTTTTCAAAAAGCCGGGATTTCCCAGGAGTTTTTTTTTCAATCAATGCCCCCCACGCTGGTCTGGTATCGCCGCGATTTGCGCACGCAGGATCACGAACCGCTGGCGAAGGCCTGCTTAAGAGGACCGGTCATTCCGGTGTTCGTACTGGATGACGCGTTGCTGTTTCATCCTGAGACTGCCGTCGCTCGTGTTGAGTTTTTACTGCACTCTTTGCAGGCCCTCGATGCCCGATTGCGGTGGCTTGGGGGGCGATTACTTGTGCAGCGCGGCCAACCCGAAGTGGTCCTCGCCCGTCTCGCCCAAGGCAGCGGCGCGCGCCATGTCCTCGCCCATACCGACAGTGAGCGCCTGGTCGGCCGGGTCCGTGATGCCCGCGTCAACCGCCACCTGAAGGAGCAAGGCATCGAGCTGGACTGGATCGAACCAGCCGGTGCCAGCGGCGAGCTTCAGCCCTACAGCGATTGGAACCGCCAGTGGCATGGCGCCATGGCCGCGCCGCTGGTGCCGGAACCTCAGCGGGTCGTAGTACCTGAGCAGTGCCCAGATGCACCGGTCCCCAGCCTCAAGGAGCTGGGGCTGATCAGCGATGGCAAACCGATTCCCAAAGCAGGTACTGATGCCGCCCTAGGGCGGTTGGATCGGTTTCTCGAGGGATCCGATTCGCGGACCTACTACTGGGAGCTGAGCTATCCCTCCGCCAAGGTCACCTCAGGCCTCAGCCCCTACCTGAAGTTCGGCGTGGTCAGCCCCAGGCAGTGCCTGCAACGACTCACCGCAGCCGGCCTACGGGCAAAGGAAAACGCCGATCGCAGCCGCCTGCGCAGCATCCAACAACTGTTCAGCCGCCTGCGCTGGGGCTGCTCCATTCACCAGCGCTTCCGCTACCTGCCCCAGCTGGAGCTGCGCTCCCTCTGGAGCGCCTTCGACCAAGAGAGCGCGCTCTCCGCCCAACAGATTGAGCTCTACGAAGCCTGGAAAGAGGGCCGCACGGGTTTCCCGATCGTCGATGCCGCGGCCCACTGCCTGCGGGGGGGCGGGGGATGGCTGGAGCTGAACTTCCGCAGCCGAGCGATCTACGCCAGCTTTCTCAGCAACCTCTGCGGGATTGATTGGCGCTACGGCGCCCTGCATTTCATGCGGCACCTGATCGATGGGGACTGCCCGATCGATCACTACCAATGGGCCATGCAGGCCGGGGCGACCTATCGGGGCCGCAAAGCCTGGACGCGGATCTATCACCCCGGCCAGGTGGCCGTGAATCGCTGCGACCCCCATGGCCTCTTCATCCGGCGCTGGTTGCCGCAACTCGAGCGCCTCACCAATGACCAGCTCGGAGAGCCCCCCGCCTTCGCGGGCTACCCCGCCCCAGTGCTCAACTACGAGGAAGCGCGCCAGGCGCGGATGGAGGCGTTGAGCAACACACGCCACGGCATCGGAGACATTCCCTCCGCCTTGGCACGGTTGCCCGATGACCTCACGCCCTTTGGCAGTGATCAAATCGCCGGCAGCCAGGTGCTCTGGGCGCAACCCCGGGCACCGGAGCTCTTCCCGGAGGCGGTGGACCTCGATCGACTGGACCGGGAGGAATGGCTGGCCCTGCTCAGCTGGTTCAGCCTCAGGCGCTCGGCTGAGACCGGTGAAGCCGGGGAGAGCCCCCCGAAGAGACGCAAACCCAAGCGCAGCCAAACCGACAACGGCCAGCTCAGCCTGGAGTTCAACTAGGCAACTGTTGGGAGACGATGCCGCTCCACTGCACCGCCTTGACCTGATCGCGGCGCCAGGAGTGAAACAGCAGCGGCTCTGATGCCGTGCACAGGGGGCAGACACTGATCTGCTCTGGGGACACACCGAAGCGCTCCAGCAGCAAACGGGTGGCGAGCCGCAGATCGAGGCGCTGCCGCAGCGGATCTGGATCGGCGAGCAGAGCACCGCACTCCGCCATCGCCGCCAGGGCCCCCTCGAGCGTGAGGGACGCATCCACCTGCAGCAACTGCTCAGCGATCGCTTCCGGCACGGCCGGCTCCACCTGGTACTGGGGGCCGCTGATGGCTGGCCCCAACGCAATCAGCAGGTCATGGCGGCGGCAGCCGCGCTGCTCCAGCTGCCGGATCGCCTCTTGAACGATGCCCCCGGCCACACCACGCCAGCCGGCATGGCAGGCCGCCACCTGTCCGGATTCCGGATCCGCCAGCAGCACTGGAGTGCAATCGGCGCCGCAGACCCAGAGACTCTGACCACCGGCATCGCACACCAAGCCATCGGCCTGGGGCCAGGGCTCCGCTACGGCCTCACTCGCCGGCAAAACCAACGCGCTGTGAACCTGCTGGGGCCGGTGAACGCTGATGCCAGCGCTGACATAACCGGCCAACACATCAGGGCCTCGGCCCTGCCACTGGCGGGTGAAGAAGCCATGTTCAAAGGCCTCCAGCAGATTCGACTGGAGGTAATAGCCCCCGTAGCAACCGATCCAGGTCCAGCCCTCTAGGGCGTTAAACCCTGCATCTGGGCGGTCAAAGGGGGCCTCAACGGCCTCAGCCATACAACCGTCTAGGCATCGGGGAGGTCCCGCAGGATCCAGAAGCCATCAAAACCGGGTTGATCCGGGCTGGATTGAATCGCCAGGAATTGCACACCACCGACTTGACCGCGGGAGGCCAGGAATGCCGCGGCCGCAGCCTCAGCTTCGTCTGACTCCAACTGTCCCAGCAACCATCGGTCTTCTTGGCCCGCCTCCAGCACCAGTTGCTGACCGCAGACCTCGAGGCGCACCGGCTCCAATCCCGACACCCAGCCAGCGATCGCCAAGGAGCGGCTCGCGCTGAACAGGCGCAGACCGCTCACCATCAGCTCGTCATCGAGCGACTCCGGCAAGGGAACCAGACCAGCAAAGCTGGTGTCCCAGGTCATCGCCTCCCGCAGGGCACCGATCGGCAGGGAGGCCCAAGACCAGCTGTCGCCGCGGGCCGCCTCAGGCAGCGGAACAGCCACGGGCTGAATCGGCTGGGGCGGCGGAGCCAGGGGGCCAGCCATGTAGCCCTCCTCCTCGGGATAAACCGTGGCTTCGCGCTCCTGGAGCCACTCGACCAGGGCATAGCAACGGCGGCTCGGCACCAGTTCCAGGCCCAGCTGCTCGGAGGCCCGCTGCACCATCGTGCGCATCGAGGAACGCCAGCAGCGGATCTTGCGTGGGGGATCAAACCCCTCAGCGTCCGCCTGCTCCAAGGCCTGCTCCAACGCGGACTTCAGCCACTGGGAGTTGACGCTGGAGGCCGGGCACTTCAGGACCCACTGGAAGGCGCGACCGGGATTCTCCGCATTGGGGGAACTGCAAATCAGCAGCTCCCAGCGCTTCTTTCCGTCCTCTTCCAGGATTGGACGGGAGTAGTAATCCAGCTCCCAATCCGCCTGCAGGCGGGCAGGACTCGCGGGCTCGGTGGCCTGAATCATCCGGCGGATTGTTCCTGCTGACGCAGCACGTTACGAGCCCTATTGGCGCGATCGGCGGCCTCCGCCATCACTTTGTCGCGCTCAATCAACAACTCACCCGGCTGCCCCTCCAGCAGAGCAGTGTTCAAGGCGATGCGACCGCGACCGGGATCCAATTCAGTAATCAGTGCTTTCACGCGATCGCCCTGGCCGAAGACCTCGCGCAGATCACGCATCTGACCACCCGTAATCACGGAGTGGTGCAGGAGTCCGCTGATGCCGCCCAGGTCCACGAAGAGGCCATAGGGCTTGATGGCCACCACCTGTCCCTCAACCAGCTGACCGACCTCGAGGTTCTGGAACAGGGCCGCCGTGGCCGCCTTCTTCTCAGAGAGCACCAGCTTGCGGGTGTCCGGATTGACCTCCAGGAAGGCCACACCGAGGGTTTTGCCCACCAGCGCCTCGTGGTTTTCACCCTCCTGCAGCTGGGAGCGGGGCACAAAACCGCGCAGACCTTCGACATCACAGGTGATGCCACCACGGTTGAAACCGTTGACCTTCACCTGGAGCACCTTGCCTTCCTTCTCGAGGGCACGAACCTTCTCCCAGCTCTGGCGCAGGGCCAGGGCACGGGCGCTGATGGTGACCATGCCATCGGCGTTCTGCTCGCGGGTGACGAGCACTTCAACGGTCAATCCCTTCGGGAAGCGTTCCTTGAGGTTGGTGATCACCCCCAGAGCACACTCCTTTTTGGGCATGAAGCCAGGAGCCTTACCGCCGATGTCGACATAGACACCATCGCTCTCCATGCCGATCACCGTGCCGGTGACGACTTCACCGGTGGTGCCGACGAAATCCTGCTCATCGAGGGCCGCCAGGAAGGCCTCCTCGTCAAAGTCGAAGTCATCGACCGAACGGGTGGGAACCGCCGCCGGCTTGGACTGGGGCTGCGCCATGCGGGAGCCACCGGAGCGCCGACCCTTATTGCGGTCGTCGGGGCCCAGCAGGTCCGCCATGGACAGCCCCTCAAAGCCGCTCATATCGAACAGGTCGTCGTCGCCTGATGCCGGGGAAGCCGCCGGGCGCTGGGGCGCGACCGGCGCCTCACCTCGGGCCGCCCGTGCGGCGTCTTCCAATTCAGCTGCCCGCTGCGCAGCGGCTTCGGCGGCGGCACGGGCCTCAGCGGCTTCACGCTCCAGGCGCAGCTGCTCTTCCTTCTTATTGATCTGCAGAACCTGGGGCGGCTTGCGAACCGGCGGCGGCGCAGCGGCGGGACGCTGAGGCGACGGAGGCACCGGACGAGCCGAGGTGGGTTGCTGCTTGGAGAAGGGCTGGGGGGGCTGGGGAGTGCCGGAACCGGCCATGACCAAGCAAAGACGCACAGCGCCACACTGTAGGGACGACCCTCCTTGATCGAAGACGGACCCATGGGCGACGACGCATACGCCTGTCAGGGATCCCGTCGCCTCGAGCGCCTGACCTGGCCCGCCTTCCAGGCGGCCGCCCAGACCTGCGGCAGCACGGTGGTTTGGCCCTTTGGCGCCTTCGAGCAGCACGGTCCTCACCTTCCCCTGGGAACGGATGCACTCTTCGCTGAGCAAATCCTTGACCAGGTGCTCGAGAGCCTCCCCCAGGAGGCGCCGATCTGGCGGCTGCCGCTGCAGAGCATCGGCTTTTCACCGGAGCACCTGGGCTTCCCAGGAACCCTGAGCCTCCCGGCCGAGCTCCTGATCCGCAGCATCGAAACCGTTGGCGGCCAGCTGGCGGCGGCAGGCTTCGAGCGGCTGGTGCTGTTCAACGGCCATGGCGGTCAAATCGCCCTGCTCCAGGTCGCCGCCCGACAACTGCGCGCCGCCCATCCCTCGCTTGGGGTGTTGCCCTGCTTCCTCTGGAGCGGCCCCAAGGGAATCGGAGAGCTGATCGAGGAGCCCGAGCGCAGTGAAGGCCTCCACGCCGGACAGGTCGAGACGAGCTTGATGTTGCAGCTCAATCCTGAGCTCGTCGGGCCGAAGCGGGCCGCGGATGGCCTGGGGGCCCAGCAGCCGCCCCAGGGATGGAGCCTGGAGGGGGCCGTGCCCAATGCCTGGCTGACCCAGGACCTCAGCAGCAGTGGCGTCATTGGCGATCCCAGCCAGGCCAATGGGGCCCAAGGCGAGGCGCTCCGGCAGCGGTTGGTCCAGGGCTGGAGCGAGCTCTTCGGCAGTCTCCTGGGCAGCGACTGGCCCCCCAGGGAGCCCAAACCGAAGCCAGACCAGCGCTGAGGAATCGGGGTGCGCGGGCGACGGGAAGTTGGCAAAAGCTGCCAAACCCCATCTGAGGCTTGTGGAGATGGTTACAGTCAACCCCATTGCAACGTGTTCTCGGTAGCCATGGCGACCCTCGAAGCCACTGATCTGCCTACGGCGGGCGCGACTGCGCTTCCCGATTTCACCTGCGCGAACTACAAGGACGCCTACAGCCGGATCAACGCGATCGTGATCGAGGGCGAGCAGGAAGCCCACGACAACTACATGTCCATCGGCACGCTGCTGCCCGAGCAGGCAGGCGAACTGACGAAGTTGGCTCGCATGGAGCTGAAGCACATGAAGGGCTTCACCGCCTGTGCCAACAATCTGGGTGTGACCGCCGACATGGCGTTCGCCAAGGAATTCTTCGCCCCCCTGCACGGCAACTTCCAAAAAGCCCTGAAAGAGGGCAAGGTTCCGACCTGCCTGCTGATCCAGGCCCTGCTGATCGAAGCCTTCGCGATCTCGGCGTATCACATCTATATCCCGGTCGCCGATCCCTTCGCCCGCAAGATCACCGAGGGCGTGGTGAAGGACGAGTACACCCACCTCAACTACGGCGAGGTCTGGCTCAAGGCCAACCTGGAGAGCTGCCGTGAGGAGCTCGAAGAGGCCAACCGCGAGAACCTCCCCCTGATCCGCCGCATGCTCGATCAGGTGGCCGGTGACGCCGCTGTTCTGCAGATGGACAAGGAAGATCTGATCGAGGATTTCCTGATCGCCTACCAGGAAGCTCTGACCGAGATCGGTTTCACCACCCGCGAAATCGCCCGCATGGCGGCCGCCGCTCTGATCGGCTGAAGCGATCAGCCTGAACGAGTCGACGCTGCCCTTTAATCAGGTGTCTTCTCGGCCGGTGTGTAACCAGGAGAGCCCCCGCGAATGTTTGGTCTGATCGGTCACTCCAGCAGCTTTGCGCAGGCCCAGGAAAAGGCCCGCGACCTGGGGCTAGAGGAGATGGCCGAAGCGGACCTCCTCTCCTGGTGCTCGGCTCCACCTCAGCTGCTGGAGACCTTCGAGGTCACCAGCAAAACCGGGGCCACCATCCAAGGGACCTACATCGACTCCTGCTTCGTGCCGGAGATGCTGAGCCGCTTCAAGACCGCGACCCGCAAGGTTCAAAACGCCATGGAATTGGCGCAGAAGAACGGGATCAACGTCACAGCCCTGGGCGGTTTCACCTCGATCATTTTCGAGAACTACGACCTCTCGAAGTTCCAGCAGATCCGCAACACCACCCTCGAGTGGGAGCGTTTCACAACAGGCAACACCCACACGGCCTGGGTGATCTGCCAACAGGTCGAGACCAATGCCCCTCTGCTGGGCATCGACCTGAGCCAGGCCAAAGTCGCCGTGGTCGGCGCCACCGGTGACATCGGCAGCGCGGTCTGCCGCTGGCTCAGCCAAAAAACAGGCGTGGGTGAACTGCTCCTGGTCGCTCGGCAGCAGCAGCGGCTGCTGGATCTGCAGGAGTCCCTCGGCGGTGGCCGGATCCTGACCCTGGAGGAGGCGCTCCCCGAAGCCGACGTGGTGGTGTGGGTGGCCAGCCTTCCCCAGACCCTGACCATCGACCACGGCAGCCTGCGCAAGCCCTGCCTGATGATTGACGGCGGCTACCCCAAGAATCTCGACGCCAAGGTGGCCGGTGAAGGGGTCCATGTCCTCAAGGGCGGCATCGTCGAGTTCTGGCAGGACATCAGCTGGCAGATGATGGAAGTTGTGGAGATGGAAAACCCCAAACGCCAGTTGTTCGCTTGCTTTGCAGAGGCGATGCTGCTGGAATTCGAGGGTATCCACACCAACTTCAGCTGGGGCCGCAACCGCATCTCCATCGCCAACATGGAGCTCATTGGTGAAGCCTCCCTGAGGCACGGCTTCCGGGCCATCGGCCTGAACCAAGCCCCCGCAAGCTCCGGCAACCCCGACCTTGAACTGGCCGCTGCTTAAGGCCTCCCGGTTCAACGCTCGCCCCCCTGCCCCTTACACCCGCTGCCATGGCCCGTCGTCCCCTGCTCGACTTCGAGAAGCCCCTGGTGGAGTTGGAGGAGCAGATCGACCAAATCCGGCAGCTCGCCAAAGACTCTGAAGTCGACGTCAGCCAGCAGTTGCTCCAACTGGAGACCCTGGCGGCCCGCAGGCGGGAAGAGATCTTCAGCAACCTGAGTCCCGCCCAAAAGATTCAGGTTGCGCGCCACCCCCAACGCCCCAGCACCTTCGATTACATCCAGGTGCTGACCGATGAATTCATCGAACTGCACGGGGACCGGCGCGGCAGCGATGACCAAGCCCTCGTGGGCGGCGTCGGACGCATTGGCGATCAAGGCGTCGTCCTCTTGGGCCACCAGAAGGGACGGGACACGAAGGAAAACGTGGCTCGCAACTTCGGCATGGCCTCACCTGGGGGCTACCGCAAGGCGATGCGCCTGATGGAGCACGCCGATCGCTTCCGCCTGCCGATCCTCAGCTTCATCGACACCCCCGGCGCCTACGCCGGACTGCTGGCGGAGGAGCAGGGCCAGGGCGAGGCCATCGCCGTGAACCTGCGCGAGATGTTCAAGCTGCGCGTTCCGATCCTGGCCACGGTGATCGGTGAGGGGGGCTCAGGTGGTGCGCTGGGCATCGGCGTGGCGGACCGGCTGCTGATGTTCCAGCACAGCGTCTACACGGTGGCCAGCCCCGAGGCCTGCGCCTCCATCCTCTGGCGCGATGCGGGTAAAGCTCCGGTGGCCGCTGAGGCGCTAAAGATCACCGCACCCGATTTGCTGAAGCTCGGAATCATCGACGAAATCATTGCCGAACCTTCGGGCGGCAACCACTGGGCCCCGCGCCAGGCAGCGGAGAACCTCAAGGCGGCCCTGATGCAACAGCTGGCCGTGCTCTTGGCCCTGAGCGAGGAGCAACTGGTGGATCAGCGCTACGCCAAGTTCCGCCGGATGGGTCGCTTCCTGGAATCCGGCGCCCAGGACGCAAGCCTGAGCTCGTAAGGTTTTCGTTGGTTTGATCGGGGTCCTTGCGGCCCGCCCCCGCCGTTGAGTTCCCCTGTCTCCGCTTCAGCGCCCGTTGCCCTCATCACTGGTGCCTCCAGGGGGATCGGAGCAGCCGCAGCAAGGGCTTTTTCCCAAGCCGGCTATCAGCTGCTGCTCTTGGCCCGCTCCCAAGCCGATCTTGAGCAGCTGGCCCAGGAGCTGCGCAGTGAGCGCTGCCGGGTGGAAACGATCGCTGTGGATCTCTCCGATCCACAAGCCATCGCCCCTGCCCTGGAGAACCTGCTCTCCCGGGGACTGGTTCCAACGGTGCTGATCAACAACGCCGGAGCGGCCTACACGGGGGCCCTAGCGGAGATGCCCCTGGAGCAATGGCAATGGTTGCTGCAGCTCAACCTCACCAGCGTTGTTCAAACCTGCCAGGCGGTCCTGCCGGCCCTGCGCCAGACCCAGGGTTTGATCATCAACGTCAGCAGCCATGCGGCCCGCAATGCCTTTCCGGAATGGGGGGCCTATTGCACCACCAAGGCCGCCTTGGCCTCCTTTAGTCGCTGCTTAGCGGAAGAGGAGCGCCAGCACGGAATCCGTGTATCGACGCTCACCTTGGGTGCGGTTAATACCCCCCTCTGGGACAGCGAGACCGTCCACAGTTCCTTCGACCGCCGTGCCATGCTCACTCCAGAGCGCGTGGCCGAGACACTGCTGTCTTTGGCTCAGCAACCTTCCTCCAATGTTGTGGAGGATCTAACCCTTATGCCCGCAGCGGGCGTTCTTTGAACGCATCTCGGGACCCGTTCATGACTTCAACCCTGTCCTCGAGCATTCCCGGCCAGTTGGCTCCCGTGAGCCGCCGCATCCGTGAACGCCTCGAGTCCGCCGGCGTGCCCTTCCTGGCGAACGACAACATCGCCGAACACCTCAAGGACGGCGAACTCGATCAACTGGAAATCGAGGTTGCCGGAAAGGTTCGCGAGCTGCTGCGCAGCTTGGTGATCGATATCGACAACGACCACAACACCGAGGAGACCGCCGAGCGTGTCGCCCGGATGTACCTCCATGAGGTCTTCAAGGGTCGCTTCCATCCCCAGCCGAAGATCGCGAGCTTCCCCAACGTCAAAAAGCTCGACGAGATCTACACCGTGGGCCCGATCACGGTGCGCTCGGCTTGCTCCCACCACCTGGTGCCGATCCTGGGCAACTGCTGGATTGGGATCAAGCCCGGCGAACGGGTGATTGGTCTCTCCAAGTTCTCGCGCGTGGCCGACTGGGTCTTCTCCCGTCCCCACATCCAGGAAGAGGCGGTGATGATCCTGGCCGATGAGATCGAGCGTCTCTGCGAACCCCAGGGCCTGGCCATCCTGGTCAAAGCGCAGCACTACTGCATGAAGTGGCGCGGGGTGAAGGAGCCCCAAACCAGCATGGTGAACTCCGTTGTCCGCGGTGACTTCCGCCACGACTCCAGCCTCAAGGCTGAGTTCTTCGAACTGGTGAAGCAGCAGGAGTCGATGCTGGGCTAAGGCGCCAGCACCGGCCCGACGGGGGCTGAGGCGATGCGTTTGACCTGACCGTTTTGGTTGACGACCGCCACCACCATGAGGTTCTGGCCGACATCCACCGGTGCCGGGACATAGCTGGTGCCCTGGGCCGTTTCAATCAAGAGCCAGGTGCGCGCCGAGGGATCCTTCCGGTACCAGTGGTATTGGGCGTTCGCCAGGGCGGCATTGGCGTCGGCCTCGACCGTGGCCTGGAGCAGCCCACCCTGAATGGCCTGACCAGCAATCACGAGTGAACGCAGGCCATCAATCTGCTGCTCGATCGCACCCTCCAACTCCAGATCCGCAGAGATCTGATCGCGGAAGGTGCTGATCTGCTGCTGGGCACTTTCCGTGACGCCGGGGATGCACTGCAGGCTCGCGCCCACCAGGCGGCAACCGACCAGGTCCTGGGCGCGCAGGGCTGGGGACAGCGCAAGGGCCAAGCCCAGGAGCACAGGGGCAGAGCGCAGAGCAGCCATGGCCAAGGATTAGCTGCTCAAATCCTGGCGAAAGGGAGCCAAGGCGGCCACCAGCTGCTGCACTTTGGCGAGATCCTTATCGCCCGGAGCCCGCTCCACCCCGCTGGAGACATCCAATCCAGAGGGGGGCCGGTGCTGCAGGGCCCGTAGGGCCGGGGCGACCCGATCGGGATTCAAGCCGCCAGCGAGCCACCAGGGCAGAGGGGAGCAAAAACCACTGAGCCAATCGATCGGGATGCGGTGGCCCGTGCCGCCGAGCTGATCGGGCACCCAGGCATCCAGCAGCAGAGCGTCGACGACCGCGCCGTAGTCGGCCGCCCGCTGCAGATCCTCGGGCTGGCGAATTCTCAGCGCCTTCCACAACAAGAGATCCGGGCCGAGGGCCTCCCGCAGTTGCCGGCAGCGCTCTGGCGTTTCCTGGCCATGGAGTTGCAGCACCTGATGGCCGCCAGCCGAACCCAACTGGGACAGTTCCCCATCACTGGGATCGGCCACCACGAGGACGCCAAGACAGCGGCTTGAGGCCTGGCGCATCGCCGCAAACAGCGCCGGCCGGGCCCCAGGGGACAACCAGCGGGGGGAGGCCTCAACACCGATCACCCCGATCGCATCGACGCCCAGGGCGGCCACGGCACTGGCCTGCTCGGGATGGCGCAGTCCACAGACCTTCAGCCATGGCTGGGGGCCAATGGGGGAAGTTGGACGCGCCGTCATGCCGTGGCCCCAGGAAGCCCAACCTTTCTAGGATCGGGGCAACGGATGAGGACGTGTGGGGGAAGGCTGGCAGCTACTGCGGATTCGGGGCATCCCCCTACGCATTCACCCCAGCTGGTTTCTGATCTTGGCCCTGGCCACGGTGGCCTTCCAACAGCAGTACAGCCAGCAATTCGCCGCGCAAACCCAGGAGGCCTGGCTCTGGCTGATTGGCCTGCTCACCGCCCTGTTGCTGTTCCTCTCAGTGCTGCTGCATGAGTTGGGGCACTCCCTGGTGGCCCTCAGTCAGGGGGTCAAGGTCCGCAGCATCACCCTGTTCCTGCTGGGCGGGGTGGCCAGCGTGGAGCGGGAGTGCCCAACCGCCATGGGCTCCTTCTGGGTGGCGGCCGCTGGCCCCCTGGTGAGCCTGGTGCTCTCCGCACTGCTGCTGCTTGGCAGCCACAGCGCCAGCCATGCCTCGCCCCTGCTCGGAGCCATGGTCAGTGAGCTGGGCGGGCTGAATCTGATCCTGGCCCTGTTCAACCTGCTGCCGGGACTCCCGCTCGATGGCGGCCTGATTCTCAAGGCCCTGGTCTGGCAGTTCACCGGAAGCCAGCGCAAGGGAATCCAGGTGGCCACCGCCAGCGGCAAGGTGCTGGCCTTCAGCGCCATTGGCCTTGGGGCCTTTCTGCTGCTGCGAGGAGCCGGGGTAGCGGGGATTTGGTTGATGCTGCTGGGCTGGTTTGGCCTGGGCGCCGCCCGCAACCAATCGCAGATGCTGGCGCTGCAGGGCGTGCTGCGCAGGCTGCAGGTCAAGGACGCGGCCCAGAGGCGCTACCGCGTGCTCGAGGCCAACACGAAACTGCGGGAACTCAGCCGCCTGCGGGTCAGCGACGAGAAGGGTCTGGCGGACTGGCTACTGGTCTGTGACCAGGGCCGCTGGAAGGGGTTCATCACCGATGCCCCCCTGCAGAGCCTGCCGGTGCAGCGCTGGGATGAGGACAGCGTTGGCGAGCACCTGCAACCCCTCGATCAACTCCCGAGCATTGGCGATGGGACTCCGCTCTGGCAGGCGATCCTGCAGCTCGACCAGCCGGAGGTGAATCGGCTGCTGGTGCTCGGTCCAGCGGGCCTACCCACGGGCACCTTGGAGCGACCGGAACTGGCGGAGCGGGTCCTGAAGGAACTCGGCGTGCGGCTGCCTCTAACGATCCTGGAGGCCGCCCGCCGCCAAGGGGTCTACCCCCTGGGGATGATGCTGGCGCCCATGGCACGAACCATCGAAAGCAACCCTGAGGGTTGAAGGGTTCAGCCCAGGGGAGCCGGGTCCTCCAACAGCTGGATCTGTTGCCACTCCCTGGCGCTGAGGGCCACGGTCTGGAGGGCACCGCCACACAGGTGATCCTGAGCCGCCCGCTGGAGCTGCGCCATCACGGCCGCTTGCGGTAGAGGCTCCAGGTTTGGCGCTGGAGAGTTGAAGACCTCCCGCCAGAGGTCCTGGGGTGGAGAGAGCAGGACACTGCCGTGCTGCAGCAGGCAGGCCCCACTCCAGAGCTGGGCACTACCGATCCGTTTGGCGCCATTGGCCTGCACGAGATCTGCAGCCGTGCCGCTGGCAAAACAGTTGCCCCGCTGGGCCGCCTCCGCAGCCTTCACCGAGCCGAACTCCAGGGGAACGCCCAGGGCGGCGAAGGCCACCTGCAGCCACTGACAGGCCTCGGCATAGGCCGTCAGGCGATGGGTCGTGGCCGGCCGGCAGGCCAGGGCATAGGTGAGTTCTCCGGCATGCAGAACAGCCCGACCGCCGCTGGGACGCCGCACCAGGTGCAAACGGCCCTGCTCAGCCAGGGCGATCCAGCGGGGATCGATCTGGCGTTGGTGTCGTCCCAATGAAAGGGTCGGCCGACTCCACTGGTAGAGCCGCAGCATCGGATCGCCCTGACCGGCGCACTGCTGCTGCAGCATCCAACGGTCGATCGCCATCTGCAGGCCGGCATCGGCCGTGAGTGGGGGGATCCAACGCCACCTCATGGAGCTGGCAGGATGCGGGTGAGACGTGCGGCATGCGCCATGGGCTGGGAGCTGCTGCCTCTGTTGCCTCTAGGCATCTTGGCCGGCTTGCTCTCAGGCCTGCTGGGAATTGGTGGAGGCCTGGTCTTCTCTCCCCTGCTGCTCTGGATTGGCCTGCCGCCCCATCAGGCCCTGGCCACCAGCACCCTGGCGATTGTTCCGACCACCATGGCGGGCAGCTTGACCCATTGGCGCAGCGGTCAGGTGCCCGCTCAAGCGGCCCTGGCGATCAGCGCTGGCGCCGCCTTTGGCGGGGGCCTGTTCAGCCGGCTCGGCCACAGCCTTGAGGGCTGGCAACTGCTGGCCTTGCAGGCGCTGATGTACGGGCTGCTGGCCCTGGTGATCGAGCCTCGCCGCACGGGCGGCAACAGCGCTTCAACCGTGCCGGTGCTGGGACTGATCGGCGTTGGCCTGGTGGCAGGCCTCTCCAGCGGCCTGCTGGGTGTCGGAGGCGGCCTGGTGATGGTGCCGCTGATGGTTCGCGGGCTGTGCCTTGGGGTCTACCAGGCGATCCGGCTGAGCACGATGGCGGTCTTCGCCTCGTCCTTGGTGGCCTCCTTCACCTTTTGGGGAGACGGCAGGGCCCAACTGCTGATCGGCCTGGTGCTGGGGGCGACGGCCGCCTCAGCCGCCCAGTGGTCCGCCGGGCACCTGCAGAAGGTGCCGGAACAGCGCCTGGTGGGACTGATCCGGCTGCTGTGCGTGCTGCTGGCCGTGGACGTCGGACGGCGGGCCGTTCTGCTCTGGCTCTAGCGCTCGTGGTCTTTCCAGAAGCTGCCGTCCAGCTCAAAGCCCAGCACGGCCGCCATTTGCTCCAGATTGCCGCGACAGTTCAAGCCATACCCCCTGGACCAGTGATCCAGCAGGTAGAGGCGATGGGTCATCCAGAGCTCAAGGCTGTCTGGGGCGAAGCGAATCCCCTCGCTGCGGCTGAACTGATGGGGAAGCAGCATGGCCACGTGGCGGGTCAATTGGCCACTGCTGCGCTCCAGCAGCAGCGGTAGCCACGGGCAGAGGGCATCGGCGCGCAGGCTCCAGAGGCGCAGCTCCGTGATCTCCGAGAGCTCGCGCGGGTCCTCCGCCGAACGGGGCCAGTCGAACTGGAGCGTCAGGCTGCCGCTGGCCTGCAGCAGGTCCTTGGGGTCCAAGGCGAACCAAGGCTGCAGGGGCTCAAGGCTCTGGTCTTGAACCTGTTGCGCTGAGATCGACACCGTTCCATCAGGAGCCAGACCAGACACCAAAAGAACCCTGCAGAACTGTCGATCGACCGTAGCGAGCCCATCCCCTAGGGGTGTCGAGCTGTGACAGGCCCAGGCCCAGGCCCTAGCCAGCCCCACCATCTGCGTGAAAATGAATTGGTGTTTTTCTCAACGGTCATGTCCCTCACCCAGGCTGAAATTCTGATCGCCCTGGTGGTGGCCGCCCACGCTGGCGTGCTCGCAGTGCGTCTCGCCGCCAGCCTCTACCGCGCCTGATCCCTTGGCACGGGAGAGACGACCTGCTAGAAGCGGTGCGTCTCTCCCCACTCCTCCTCACCCTTGAGCCCCTCCCGATCTGCCCAGCTATCGCAGCGGCGATCCGCAAATCGGAAACGGACTGCTCAAGATCCCAAAGCGGAGCCCGCTCGAGGCCGTCGC
The DNA here is from genome assembly GCF_017859255.1 of Vulcanococcus sp. DEBay_Sum29NL08_54. NCBI lineage: Bacteria > Bacillati > Cyanobacteriota > Cyanophyceae > Synechococcales > Synechococcaceae > Vulcanococcus > Vulcanococcus sp. DEBay_Sum29NL08_54. The sequence continues at coordinate 12,690 of NZ_JAFMNJ010000007.1, read as the reverse complement.
CAACACCGCAGTGACGCCAACTTGAGCGTTGTTGAGCCGGCACCCTCGCAGCAGATCAGGCCTTCAAGTCCGAGCCAGGAGTTGCTCTACGGCTCCATCGGTCTCTCCCTGAAGATCGGCCTCTCCCTGGTGGCCGTGGTCAGCTTGGTTCGACTGGCGGGGGCCTACCAGGAGCGCCTGGATCGCTACGGCGAGATCACCGCCGTTCTGGACATCCAAAAAGCAAAGCTGCTTAAAGCCCAGACCCGTTTTGATCGCCTGTTCAACGTTGGTGGTGAGCAAAAGCTGATCCAGGAGCAGGACCAGTGGATCGCCCCGAACCGCCTGCGGGTGGTCTGGAAGCAACTGCGCCCGGATTCCAATCAGCAACCGTCCAACGCAATCCAGACCCCTTGAGGCCTGTCTTTCCGTAAGTTGTTGCGGGCAGTTTTTGGGTCCATGACCGCTTCAAGCAACCTCACGAACGCAGGCGGACCCGCCGGAGCGGTCCTGGTGACCGGCACCACCTCAGGGGTTGGCCTGAATGCCGTCAAGGCCCTGACCGATCGGGGATGGACGGTGGTCACGGCAAACCGGGATCCGGTGCGCGCTGGAGCCGCCGCCGATTCCCTCGGCATCCCCAGCGACAAGCTCCACCACATCCGCATGGACCTCGGGGATCTGGACAGTGTCCGTGTCGGCGTTGAGACCCTGGTCGACTCCCTGGGCTTTGGCCTCGATGCCCTGGTCGTCAATGCGGCGGTCTACAAACCCAGGCTCAAAGAACCCGAGCGCTCTCCCCAGGGCTATGAGCTCTCCATGGCCACCAACCACCTGGGCCACTTCCTCTTGATTCAACTGCTGCTGCCGCAGCTGCAGGCCTCGCAGCATCCCTCCAAGCGCGTCGTCATCCTCGGCACCGTCACAGCCAACTCGAAAGAACTGGGCGGCAAGATCCCCATCCCCGCTCCGGCGGACCTGGGCGACCTCAGCGGCTTCAAAGCGGGCTTCAAGGCACCCATCGCCATGGCCAACGGCAAGGCCTTCAAACCTGGCAAGGCCTACAAGGACAGCAAGCTCTGCAACATGATCACCACGCAGGAGCTGCATCGCCGCCTGCACCACTCCACGGGGATCGTCTTCAGCTCGCTGTACCCCGGCTGCGTCGCGGATACCCCCCTCTTCCGCAATACCCCGCGGGCCTTCCAGAAGATCTTCCCCTGGTTCCAAAAGAACGTCACCGGTGGCTACGTCAGCCAGGCCCTCGCCGGAGAGCGGGTGGCCCAGGTGGTCGCCGATCCAGGTTTTGGCACATCCGGGGTGCATTGGAGCTGGGGTAACCGCCAGAAGCAGGGCGGCCAGCAGTTCAGCCAAGAGCTCTCCGATAAGGCCAGCAATCCCGAAACGGCACAAGGGGTTTGGGATGAATCACTCAAGTTGGTCGGCTTGCGCTAGTCCAACGGCTCACCTGCAGTAGGGATGACAAGGCCTCATCCCTGATGTATGCCTACGGCAAGCCTTGCAGGGTTGCCGATGGGAAGGCCTGTGATTCCACTGAACCCTCAGGATCAGCCGCGCTGGTTCCTGCTGGCGATGGCCTGCCGTTGGCCCCTGGCGGTTGTGCTGGCCACCTGGTCGGCGGCCATGGCGGCAATCCAGATCTTGGGGCAACCCATACCGATTGCCGTCAAGCGCCAACAGCCCTTCCCCGTGGTCCTCAAGGGGCCCATCCAAGTCGAGAAAATCCTGACCCCAGTCCAGGTCCAAGCCAACGGCGCCCTACCGGTTGCCGTCAGTGCCAAAGCAGCCCTTCCGGTCAAGGCCAACGACTCACTCCCGGTTGACGTTGGCCGCATCGCCAAGCCGGTGACCGTTGAGAAAATTGTTGAACCCGTCGAGATCGTCAGCGATGAACCGCTGCTGGTCAATGGCGAAGTGGGGGTGAACCAGATCGGCGGCAATGTCACCGTCACGATCAAGGACGCCCTCAAGGCCGTTTCACCGCTACCGCTCCCCCCGCTCCCCTGAGGCGCCGGCCATGACTCAACGCGTCCCCCTCCTCCCCTTGCTCTCGGGCAGCTTGATGCTCCTGATGGGCAGCGGCGGTATCCCCGCAGTACGGGCCGAAACAGCACCCAGCGCGGAGCAACAGGCACTGCTGGAGCGCCTGCGGCAGCGGCAAGCGCAAGAGCACGAACGCTGGCGTCGTTTCGGTGATGTGGAGGTGGATTGGACCAGCTGGAAGCCGTTCGACAGTCACCCCTACATCTGGGTCACCCCCTGGCGACGCGCCGTCACCCGCCCCACGGCCATTGGCGGCCTGAGCTGGCCCTCCACGCCAGAGAGCAATCCCAAGAGCAACGTGCCCGATCGGGCACTCGCGGTGAACTGCCGTGATCTGACCCTCAACCGCAAGCGGGCTGGTTCCAACTGGGGGGACTGGCGCGTTCCCGGCGCTGGAACTCCGGCGGAGCAACTCCTGCTGGATGCCTGCAGCAGCCTGAGCTCTTGAACCGCACAGCCCAGTCCTGCCTGCTCGTGCTGCTGGGTTTCCTCAGCGGACTGGCCGCAGCACAACTCCTCAACCAGCAGTCCCTGCAACCGCTGCTCTGGCCCCTTGTGGTCCTGGCCAGCGTGGCGCTCCTAGCTCAGGCGCTCTGGCTGATTGCTAGAAGCGGAATTCGCGTTGAGATCTTCACGCGGGCCCCCATTGATGTGGGAACCCGCGGCGGAAGCATCAAAGCCGAAGTCACCAAGGTTCGGCTCTAAGGGTTCAGTCGAACCCGAGCAGGTCAAAGATCTCGCGATCCTTGAGCGGTTCAGCCTCCAGGGGCTTCACGCTCTCCAACATCGACTGAGCGAGGCGTAGATATTCGTTCTGGACGGCCTCCACCTCGGGGGTGGATTCCATCTCGAAAATCGTGCACTTCTTCAGGCGCGAGCGGCGGATCGCATCGAGATCGGGGAAGTGGGCCATGGTCTTCATGCCCACCCGGTCGTTAAAGCGATCGATCTGGTCGGTGTCGCGGCTGCGGTTGGCCACGACCCCACCGAGGCGCACCTTGTAGTTCTTGGCCTTGGCTTGAATGGCCGCAATGATCCGATTCATCGCAAAGATCGAATCGAAGTCATTCGCCGTGACAATCAGGCAGTAGTGGGCGTGCTGCAGAGGGGCCGCAAATCCACCACAAACCACGTCGCCGAGCACATCAAAGATCACCACATCGGTGTCTTCCAAGAGATGGTGCTCTTTGAGTAACTTGACCGTCTGTCCGGTGACATAGCCGCCGCAGCCGGTACCCGCCGGAGGGCCACCGGACTCGACGCATTGCACCCCATTGAAGCCATCAAAGACGAAGTCCTCTGGGCGCAACTCCTCGGTGTGAAAGTCCACCCCCTCGAGGATGTCGATCACCGTCGGGACCATTTGCTTGGTCAGGGTGAAGGTGCTGTCGTGCTTAGGGTCGCAGCCGATTTGGAGCACCCGTTTGCCGAGCTTGGAGAAGGCCGCAGAGAGGTTTGAGCTGGTGGTGCTTTTACCGATCCCACCTTTGCCGTAGACGGCAATCACCAACGCTCCCTCCTCGATTTGCATCGAGGAATCCTGATGAACCTGAACGCTGCCCTCACCATCGGGGCGCTTGAGCGTGGTGGTCATAAAACAAGGAAAACCAGGAACACAGGAACCCTGGTTTTAAAGCTCTTTCCCATCCAAGACCTGGCCGTGCCCGTTGACCCGAGGGGCCATGCAAAGCGAAACAGTTAAGGAGAAAATTGAGGGTTTAAACACACATTTGTAGGTAGTAATACCCAGCCCACTACTGCGCTTAGCGGCTGTAGTGGGCCTTGGCTTCGTAGAGGGCCTCGCTATCAATCACCGCCAGACCCTGATCGCGGGCATAGGCCTCGGTGTTTTTACGCACCTTGCCCCGCACGAAGAAGGGAATCTTGGCCAGTTCAGCCTCACCGTCGGCACTCCAGGACAACTGCGACCCATCCACTGGGGGCAGCGTGATCTCCTCGGCAGGTGCCACGGGCGAGGCCGGGGCGCCATCGCCCAGGTGACTGCGGTGACCATCCACGAACTCAAAGTCATGGCGGAACATGCCGATCAGGTGCTCCTCCAGACCCATCATCAAGGGGTGCACCCAGCTGTCAAAGATGACGTTGGCCCCCTCCCAGCCCATCTGGGGGGCATAGCGGGCGGGGACGTCCTGAACGTGCAAGGGGGCGCTGATCACGGCGCAGGGAATGCCCAGGCGCTTGGCGCTGTGGCGCTCCATCTGGGTGCCGAGCACCAACTCCGGAGCCGCGGCGGCCATGGCCGCCTCAACGGCGAGGTAGTCGTCGCTGATCAGGGCCTCCAGCCCTAACTCCGCCGCCAGCGCCCGGACCTCCCGGGCCATCTCACGGCTGTAGGTGCCCAGGCCCACCACTTCAAAGCCCAGCTCGCGGCTGGCGATCCGCGCCGCGGCCAGGGCGTGGGTGCCATCGGCGAACACGAAAACCCGCTTCCCCGTCAGATAGGTGGAATCCACCGAGCGGGAGTACCAGGGCAGACGCGAGCGACGCTCCGCTGCACACAGGCCATCGGCGCCGGGCTGCAGATCCTGGGGCGGCTCCAGGCCAAGGACGCCATGCAGTTCCCGCAGGAACTCCACCGTGGCTCCGATGCCGATCGGAACCGTTTTCACCGTGGGCAAGCCGAACTGACGCTCCAGCCAGCTGCAGACCGAACCGGAGACCTCGGGGTAGAGGTTGAGGTTCGCGTCAGCCGTCGGGATGCGCAGCAGGTCAGCCGGCCGAGCACCGAGGGGGGCAACGACAGCCACATCGATGCCGTAGCTCGCCAGCAGCTGGGTGAGCTCCCGCACGTCATCGCGGCAGCGGAAACCCAAGAGGGACGGACCCAGCAGGTTCACCCGCGGGCGTCGGTTTTCTGCGCGCCAGCGGGTTGGATCGAGCTTCGGCTGTCCGGGCGGCGGAAGCTGCGGTTTCAGCAGGCTGCGGACCAATTGGTAGAAGGTCTCAGCCGCCCCCCAGTTTTCCTTTTTCGAATAGGCCGGCAGCTCCAGATTGACCATCGGGATCCCGCCCAGATCCATGCCCGCCGCCAGGGCTCCTGGCTGGTCCTGGATCAACTCTGCCGTGCAGCTCTCGCCCACCAGCAGGGCCTCGGGCTTGAAGCGCTCGACCGCATCGGTGATGGAGCGCTTCACCAGTTCGGCGGTGTCACCCCCCAGATCCCGGGCCTGAAAGGTGGTGTAGGTGACAGGCGGGCGGCGGTCCCGCCGTTCAATCATCGTGAACAGAAGGTCGGCGTAGGTGTCGCCCTGCGGTGCATGCAGGACGTAGTGCACCCCTTCCATGGAGGCGGCGATGCGCATGGCCCCAACGTGCGGGGGGCCTTCGTAGGTCCAGAGCGTGAGTTCCATCGGCGGTAAATCAGGAGAACTGCAGCGCGCCGCGGCGACGCAGGGGACGGGCAAAGAGTTCAGCCAGATCTCCGGCCTGATCAATGCCATGGATGGGGCTAAAGACCAACTCGATGGACCACTTCGTGGCCATCCCCTCTGCCTCCAGGGGATTGGCCAGGCCCAAACCACAAACCACCAGATCGGGACGCCCCTCGCGCACCCGCTGCAGCTGGTTTTCGACATGTTGCCCCTCGCTGAGCTGCGTGCCCTCGGGCAGGCGCGCCAGCTCTTCGGCCATCAACTGACGGTCGAGGTAGGGGGTTCCCACCTCCACCAGCTCCATGCCGCACTCCCGCGAGAGAAAGCGCGCCAGGGCCGGCTCCAGCTGGGAATCGGGAAGCAGAAAGAGACGTTTGCCCGCCAACACCTCCCGGTGGGGAGCCAAGGCCCGCCGGCCGCGCTCCACCAGGGGATCCAGCACGGCATCAATACGGTCCTGCGCAATGCCACAGGCCCTGGCCGCCGCGGCCATCCAGTCCCGGCTGCCTTCAACACCAAAGGGATAGGGCGCAGGCACCAACGTGGCTCCGCGGTCCACCAAGGCCCGAGCCGTACCGGAGAGGAAGGGCTGCGCCAGGAGCAGCTGGGTCCCCGGGCCCACCGGGGGAAGCTCAGTGGAACGCCGTGGCGGCAGGCTCACCACCCGCTCAATGCCGAGTTTCTGGAACAGGCCGACCAAACGGTCTTCGACCGCATCCGCCAGGGTCCCTGCGATCAACAGCTGGGGCTGGTCCGTTTTAGGCATCAGGGGAACCAGCGCCTGCAGGGCGCTGTCCTCCCCCTGGGTGAAGGTGGTCTCGATGCCACTGCCGGTGTAGTTGATCACCGTCACGCGCCCGGCGTGCTGCTGATTCAGCCGCTCCGAGGCCTTCGCCAGGTCGAGCTTGATCACCTCACTGGGGCAACTCCCCACCAGGAACAGGGTGCGGATCTCGGGGCGGCGCTCCAGCAGTTGCGCGACGAGTCGATCCAACTCCTCGTTGGCATCCGCCAAGCCGGCCAGATCGCGCTCGCCAAGGATCGCGGTGCCGAAGCGGGGTTCGGCAAAAATCATCACCCCGGCGGCGCTCTGGATCAGGTGGGCGCAGGTGCGGGAGCCCACCACCAGGAAAAAGGCATCCGGCATGCGCCGATGCAACCAGACGATCGAGGTCAGGCCGCAAAACACCTCCCGCTGACCGCTTTCCTTCAGCGGTGGTGGTAAAGCCGTCGAAGCAACTGAGCTACTGACCATCACAGCCAGCCCCCTTTGGTGAGCGCTATCGACCCGGGCTAGCTCCGGCTTGGGGGGTTAGGGGGGCTTTGGGCACAAGCTGTCATTAACGGGGTGAGGGAAAGCGCACAAAGCCCATCCCTCAACTGGCGGGCAACGCCCGCAGGGAATCCTCAGAGCCCATCACCACCAGCAGCTCGCCCTCGGCCAGGACATGGGAGGCCGGGGGGTTCACATGCAGCTCGCCCGCCGGTCCTGCCGCCAGGACATTGACGTTGTAGTGCTTGCGGAGGTTGAGATCCCGCAGCGAATGGCCGATGAAAGCTGCGGGGACCTTGATTTCTTCAATGCTGCTGCGGTCGTCCAAACGCAACTGCTCCAGCAGATTCGGGCGGACCAGCTCCATCCCGAGCCGCTGACCCATCATTTTTGAGGGGAAGACCACGCGGTCCGCGCCGACGCGCTTGAGCATCTTCATGTGGATGTCGCTCGTGGCCCGGGCGATCACCTGCTTCACCCGACTGCCTTCGGAGTCCTTGCAGATCAAGGTCGCGGTGACACTGGCCTCCAGCGGTTCACTCATGGCCACGACCACCGTCTCCATGTCCAGCACCCCTGCCGCCCGCAGGGCCTCTTCATCGGTGCAGTCCACCACCCGCGCTTCGATGGCGGGATCGATCTGGCGCAGCTCATCGATGGCGCGCTGGTTGGAATCAATGGCCAACACCTCCGCCCCGGACTGAAGCAACTCCGAGCAGACCGAGGAGCCAAAACGTCCGACCCCGATGACGGCAAAACTGCCGCGGCGTACCCCGGCTTCAGCGCTCCACTGCCACCACTGATTCACAGCCACTGATTCACAGCCCGGTGCTCGTCGCCCCTGTTCTAAGTGCTGAAGCCACTAGACATACAAATCTTCCTTGGGATAACCCACCCGGCTCTGGGGCCGGGTGCCATAGAGCGCCGAGAGCAGCAACAGGATTCCAACCCGCCCCACGAACATCCCCACCATCAAGACCAGTTGGCCCCAGCGGTTGAGATGGGCCGTGACCCCCAGGTCCAGGCCGACCGTGCCAAAGGCGGAGACGCAGGTGAAGAGCTTCTCCAGGAAACTGAAGGACTGCACCTGCTGCTGCCCAAGGGAATTCCCCAGGCCCAAGGTCAAGGCCATCAGCACCACAAACAGGGCCGAAGCCAAGGTGACCCCCACGGCCCGCAGCACCGTGGCATCGGGAATCTGCCGGCGGTGCAGCAGCACATGGCTGCGGCCCTGGAGGGTCGAGCGGGTGGCCCCCATCAGGATGGCGAAGGTGGTTGTTTTCACCCCGCCACCGGTGCCGCCGGGGCTGGCGCCAATGAACATCAACAGGATGATCAGCAGCAGCCCGGCGTCGGTGATCTGGTGGGCGGAGAGGGGAATCGTGTTGAAGCCGGCGGTGCGGGTGGTGATCGACTGAAAGAGCACGATCTGCAGATCCTCAAGCCAGCCATAGGGCTCCATCGCCGAGGCGCCGTAGCCGATGTGCTCGGTAATCAACAGACCCACCGCGCCGATGACGATCAACAGCGCCGTACTGCGAATGACCAGGCGGGTGTGCAGGCTCAGGCGACGCAGGCGACCCAACCGAAAGCGGTTGTTCCAGATGTCATTGGCCACCCGCCAACCAATGCCACCGATGACGATCATGAAGGCGATGACCCCAGTCACCACGGGGTTATCGCGATAGCTCTCCAGGCTGTTGGACCAGAGGCCAAATCCGGCGTTGTTGTAAGCGCTGATGGCATGGAACATCGCAGCCCAAAGCCGTCTGCCAGGGTCCTCGATGTCGGTAAAACCAAAGCTGTAGAGCACCACCGTGCCCAAGCCCATCACACAGAGGGCCACCAGCAGGATGCTGTGGAAGGTGGGTCCGATGCCGCCGACCCCGAATTCATCAAGGGCACGGCCCTTGTCCAAACGATTACGCAAGCCGGATCGGCCCTGCACAAACCCCTGCAGGAAGGTCGTGATCGCCATCAGTCCGAGACCACCGGTGATGATCAAGCCCGCGAGCACCACCTGGCCTGCGAAGGTCAGATCCTCTCCGATATCGATCACCGAAAGACCGGTCACAGTGATCGCCGAGGTAGCCGTGAACAGGGCCTGCCACAAACCAACGTTGGAGTTGGAGCAGAGCGGCGTCGAGAGCAGCAGTGTCGCCAAAACGATCACCAGCAGGCCCGTCACCACGGTGAACTGCGGCACCGTGAGCTGATGGCGCCAACGCTGTAGCGCCCGGACTGGATTGCTCGAAGACGGGTTCATCCCGCAAACCGTAGGTAAGGTCCGATCGATCTCGCAGCCTGCGCCAGTCGATGAATCCGATCGTTGTGCTGCTGGTGATGGCGGTGCTGATCCTGGTGGGCTCGGCTTTGGCCTCCAGTACGGAAGCCGCCATGCTGACGGTGAATCCGATTCAGGTCCACACCCTCAAGCAGCAAAAGGTGCCGGGATCACGGGCACTGGAGCGCATCAAGGCCAGGCCCGGGCGGGCCCTGGTGCTGCTGGTGGTGATCAACAACCTGTTCAACATCTCCGGTTCAATCCTGCTCGGTAGCCAGGCCAACCAGGTGTTCGAAAGCGTCGGGGGCCGCTGGGCCCTGCTGCTCTTCAACGTCGGGTTCACGGTGGCCGTGATCCTCTTCGCTGAAATCCTGCCCAAAACGATCGGCAACAGCTTCGCCATGCCGATCTCCTTGGTCTCGGCCCGCATTCTGCTGATGCTCGAGCGGCTGACCCTGCCGCTGCTGCTGGTGCTGGAGAAGCTGATGCCGGCCATCACAGCCACGAGTGAACTCACCACCAACGAACGTGAGATCCACCTGATGGCGCGCCTGGGCTCCCAGCAGGGCCAGATCGAAGCCGACGAGGCCGCGATGATCGGCAAGGTCTTTGCCCTCAACGACCTCACCGCCAGGGATCTGATGGTTTCACGGGTGGCGACCCCGTCCCTTTCAGGCGGCGCCAGCCTGGACTCGGTTCGCCAGGAGATCCTTGAGGCCGCCGATGACGCCTGGTGGGTTGTCCTGGGGGAAGAGGTGGATGAGGTGCTGGGGGTTCAAAGCCGCGAGCGAGCCATGGCTGAGCTGCTCAGCGGTGGGGGCTACCGCCTGATCAGCCAGCTCTGTGATGCGCCGCAATTCGTCCCCGAGATGATCCGTGCCGATCGGCTGCTCACCAGCTTCCGGCGCGGCGACCGCAGCTCCGTGCGGGTTGTTGTCGACGAGTTCGGGGCCTTCGTCGGCCTGGTCAGCGCCGCCGACATCCTTGGGGTGCTGGCCGGTTGGAAGCGGGTCCCCGAGGGCTAGGTATGGGCGCGGCCCTGCTGGCTGCGCTTGAGCAACCACCAGTAGATCCCACCAAACAGCGCTGCGCTGAGGGATCCCACCAGGGTGGAGCCCAGCAACAGACGGCTGGAGATCGCCAGCCCGAGCTCCCAGATGCCCCCCTGCTGGATTGCCTCAAGGGTGGGCAAGGCAGGGCCAGGGCCCAGCAACCAGCAACCGACGCTGTAGTTGAACCAATAGAGGGGGATGTAGGTCAGGGGGTTGCTAATCCAAGTACCCGCCGCAGCCAGGATGTGGTTCCCGCGCACCAGGCTGGCCAGGGCGATGCCCAGCAAGGTCTGCAGACCGAAGATCGGGAAGCAGCCCATGAACACCCCAGCCGCCAAGCCCCGGGCTTTCTGGCCGCGGCTGGCCTCGTGATGCCACAGCCAGAGCAACCACTGTTTGAGGCGCTTCATCCAACCCCGCGGGCCTTGCGAGCTCACGTTCTACAGGCCGAACCAGCGGCAGACCATCCAAGGAACGGCGATGGCCATCGCAATCGTCAAGGGGAAGCCATAGCGGGAGACATCCAAGAAGCGATAGCGACCCGGGCCATAGACCATCAGGTTGGTTTGGTAGCCAATCGGACTGAGAAAGCTCTGGCTGGCGCCGAAGAGCACCACATAAATCAAGGCCATCGGCGGTAGGCCAAGCCCCTGGGCCAACTGACCCGCGATGGGAATCAACATCGCCACCGTCGCCGCGTTGCTCATGACTTCGGTCAACGCGACGGTGAACAGGAACACCACGAGCATGGCGCCATAGACCGGCCAGCTGCTCAAGCCGAGCAACAGGGCCTGGGCCAGGGCAGAGGCCAGACCCGTTTTTTCCAGGGCAACGCTGAAGCTCGCCAGCGAGCCCAGGAGCACCAGTACATCCAGGCGGACCACCCGTTGCAGTTCACCGGCGCGCAGGCAACCGGTCACCACCATGGCCACCGTGCCCAGCAGCACGGACGCCACCAGGGGGATGACCTCAAAGCTGGGCAACAGCAGCACCAGGGCAGCAATGAGCAGCGCCACGCGCTTGCGGCTGACCGTGGGCAGGTCCTTCTCCAACTGCTCCAGGACCACCAGGTCATTACTGGCCGCCAGGCCGCGGATGGCGTCCTTGGGGCCCTGCAGCAGCAGCACATCCCCCTCACGGAGTTGGGCGCGCCCGAGCCGTTCCCGCAGCACGGCATTGCCGCGCCGCAGGGCCAACACCGTGGCGTTGTAGCGCTGCCGGAAACGCAGATCGCGCAGGCAGTCACCGGCGAGGGTGGAGCCGGAGGGCAACAGCACCTCCACCATCCGCTGGCTGTTGTCCTGCTCCAGGCTGAGCGGTTGCTCCGGCGTGGGGGCCAAGACCACTGTGTGGTCCTGCTGGAGGCGCAGCAGGTCCTCGCGGCTGCAGCGCAGCAGCAGACGATCCCCGAGCATCAAGGTGCGGTCGGCCAAGGGAGGCATAAAGCGCTCCGTGCCGCGGTGCAGCTCCAGAACGTCGAGGTCAAAGCGCCGTTGCAGCCGCGTGGCGTGGAGCGACTGGCCAATGAGCTCAGAACCCAATGGAATCTTGACCTCGGTCAGGTATCCACTGCTGGAGAGGTCAGCGATCAGGTCGTCGTCATCGCGGCCCCGATCCGGCAGAAAGCGATCGGCGAGCAGCACCATCAGCGAACCGCCCAGCAGCCAGACCCCCAGACCGATCGGGGTAAAGCTGAATAAGCCAAAGCTGCCGTAGCCCAGACGGCTACTGACCTCGCTGGCCAGCAGGTTCACCGAGCTGCCCAGCAGGGTGATCGTCCCCCCGAGCACCGTGGCAAAGGACAACGGGAGCAGCACCTTCGACGGGGAGATCCGGCGGCGTTTGCACCAGCCCTCCACCACCGGAAGCAGGCTGGCGACGATCGGGGTATTGGGGACGACCGCCGAAACGGGACCCACCACCGCCACCATCAAGGCAATCATTCGCTTCGGGCTGCGAATGGCGTCGGAGCCGATCAAGGCGCGCAGACGATCGAGTCCCCCGCTGCGGAACAGCCCAGCGGAGATGGCGAACAGACCAGCCAGGGTGATCAGGGCAGGGCTGCCAAAACCCTCCAGGGCTTCGCGCGGCTCGATCACGTGGAAGCTGACCAGCAGGCCGGCGGCGAGCAACCCCGTGAGATCGGGCGCCAGCCAACCGGAGATGAAGAGGACCACGGAGCCCAGCAACACCACCAGCGTGATCAGGGCTCCGGGCTGCAGAGCGGCAGCAACAAGATCAGCCAAGGGAGGGGCGATCGGGCAAGGCCCTCAGCCTACAGCTCGCAAAACACGGCACACGGATCGGGAATCACAGCACAGCGAGAAAAGTTCAGTCAGAGCTGAGGTTCCAAGGGGGAACTTGGCGACACCAATTCCCAAGTGCTTTACCGTGGAATCAACCCGAGCACGTCCGTTGCCCTTCAACGCCAAAACCAGCTACGGACTGCTCGCCCTGATCGAACTCGCTGGCATCCAGGCCCAAGGAGGACGGCTACAGGTCTCGGTCATCGCGCAGCGCCAGGGCATTCCCGAGCGCTACCTCGAGCAGATGATGACCAGCCTGCGCAAGGGGGGCCTGCTCAACAGCAGCCGTGGCCCCAAGGGGGGCTACCAACTGGCCCGACCCGCCGCAGACATCCGGCTG
>NZ_JAFMNJ010000052.1:0-8194 GCF_017859255.1 Vulcanococcus sp. DEBay_Sum29NL08_54 | reverse complement strand
CAACTGGGCCTGGATTTCACCGCCGGTGGAGAGCTGGCGATCGAGGCGCTCATGGCGCCGGGCCTCCTGAAGCAGCTGATCGCCTTCCACCGCAACCCCGGCGAGGTCCGCCACGAGTTGGACATGGCGGCGGTGACTCTCACTCCAACTCAGGCCGGCCTTGGAACCGAAGACATACAGGCGGCCGCGCACACGACTGCGGGCGGCCAGGGAGGTGGCGACCAAGGGGCGATCCGCCAACTGCCGGCGCACCAGAGCATCCAGCAGTTGGGCCACCGCCTCATCGCCGGAGGCCTGCTGCAGCTGCTCATCCGAAAGCGTTGCCAACTGCCGCAGCAACTCGGGATGACTGCCGTGGAGCTGCTCGCGCCAGAGCCGGCCATCGGGGTGGAAGACCACCAGCACGGCCCCTTCCGCCTCCACCAAGCGCGTCGCCACGAGGGGGACCAACTCCAGGAAGCGCTCCAGGTTGGTGAAGCTGCGCAGGGCAAAGGCCAACGACGCCAGCAGCTCCTGATTGCGGCGCTGCTCCTTGCCCAGGCTGTCCAGCAGTTGACGCAGTGAAGCGACGGCGGATGCCGGCTTCAGGGAGCCCACTCCGCCGGGATGAGAGTGATAGGCAGGCGGCAAGTTGCTCACTTGCGCGCAAGATAGCCGCGTTTATTTGGCCAGCAGGGCCTCGACGAACTCGAAGCTGTTGAAGGGCCTCAAATCACGGATCCCTTCGCCCGCACCGATAAAGCGGATCGGTAAACCCGCTTCCGAGGAAACCGCCAAAGCGACGCCCCCGCGGGAACTGCCATCGAGCTTGGTCAGCACGACACCGGTCAAACCAGCCGCCTGAGCGAAGGCCATGGCCTGTTTCAAGCCGTTCTGACCCTGGCTGGCGTCGAGCACCAGCAGGGACTGCACCTCGGCATCCGGCGCCAACTTGTCGACGATCCGGCGCACCTTGGTGAGCTCCTCCATCAGGTTGTGCTTGGTCTGCAGACGACCGGCCGTGTCAACCAGCACCAGGTCCGTGCCCTTGGCCTGAGCCGCACCGATCGCGTCGTAGACCACCGCCGCAGGATCAGCATTCGCGGAAGGATTGGAGACCACGGTGACGCCACTGCGCTCACCCCACACCTGAACCTGTTGCACCGCCGCGGCCCGGAAGGTGTCAGCAGCAGCGATCAGGCAGCTGTAGCCACTGCGGATCGCCAGGTTGGCGAGCTTGCCCAGGGTGGTGGTTTTACCGACTCCATTCACCCCGACCATCAGCCAAACGTTCAGGCGACCGCGCTCGGGAGCAAGCAACGCAGTGCCGCTGGCCTTGATGGGCTGATCGAGCAGACCCTTCAGCTGGTCTTTGAGGAAGCGAATGCCCTCCTCGGGCTCGACGACTTCCTCGTTGAGGCGCTTACGCAGGGCCTCCAGGACCTGGTCGGTGGCTTGCACCCCGACATCCGCGCGGAGCAACAACGATTCGAGGTCGTCGAGGACCTCTGGGGTCAGCGGGTCGTCGCCGAGGGTGTCGAGCAACTGGGTGACGAAGCCCTGGCGGGTCTTCTCCATGCCCCGGCGCAGGCGCCCCAGCCAGTCGATTTCCTCGAGGGAAATGTCAGAGAGCTGGCGGCCCTGGGCGGCCAACACCTCGGCCGACCAGGTGAAGTCCTCATCGAAGTCCCCCAGGCTTGGAGCCGCCTCATCGGTCGCCGCTGGAGTCGGTTCGACGGGAGCGGCCGGGGTCTCAATCGCCCGCTCCAGCTGCTCTTGCTGGCGCTGGGCCCGTTGGGCCGCTGCCTGCTCCAGCAAGGACAAGCCTGTAGCTGGCTCAGGGGTCTGAACAGCCTGTACGGGATCCGGCTCCGGAGCGACTACAGGCTCGGGCTCTGGGGTGGGCTCCGCTTGGGGTGCTGGTTCGGGTTGCGGATCAGCAGCGGCAGCGGCGGCTTCTTGCTTCTGCGCTTCCTGCTGGGCCTTCAGGCGGGCATAGGCCTGTCGCGCCCAATCGAGAGCGTCCTGATCGATGTCTGAGGGCTCCGCAGCTGCAGGAGTGGGAGCAGCAGGGGCCTCGTCCTGGGCAGGTGGCTCAGCGGCTTGTTCCGGCTGGGGATCCTGGGGGTTCTGAGGGGCCGCGCTGCGATTGAACCAGTCGTAAACCATGCCGTCTCTCAGCTCTTGGCGGGGGCGTTGGTGAAACGACGCAGCACGCCGTTGATCATGCGGCGGCCCTGCTCATCGCTGTAGCGGTTGGCCAACTCGACGGCCTCATTGCAGGCCACAGGCGCGGGGGTATTGAACTGCTCGATGTCCACGGCTGCGAGCCGCAGGATGTCCCGGTCAATGCGAGGCAGCCGCGTCAGGCGCCAGCCCTCCATCACCGCATCCAAGCGCTGATCCAGATCAGCACGACCCGACAGCACCGCCCGGGCACGCTCGATGGCACCGCGGCGGATCTCCTCTTGATCCGAGAGCATCAGCAGCCGCGGAAGCTCCAGGCTGGCGGACAGGCGGTTCAGGCCGTTCTCGGCATGCTCCAAGCCGTCCTGGAGGTGCTGGCGAATCCGGGGCAACTGACCAACGGCGCCCTGGTCCTGCAACTCGCTGTCGAGAAGCTGCTGTTGGGCGGCCTGCAATTCGGTGGCGGCCTGATCCAGGGCCTCCCGCACGTGTTGGCTCAGGGAAGCCAGAGCCTGTTGCAGCAAGGTGTCCAGGGAGGTGTCGGCGCTGGGCTGACGGTCACTGACCTGACCGAGCATCAGCAGGGCCAGTTCGCGGGCTACGGAGCGGCTCTGCATCAGGCCTTATTGGAGGGAAGGGGGGAGTAAGCGGGGGCCCGCAGCTGGGCGAGAAGGCTGGAGAAACTCCGGCTGGCCGGCGTCTCACGCTCATCGGGATTGACGATGCCCGCCGAGATGATCGTGCGGAAGGCGTCTTCCACCGACAGATCCAGATCCTGAACGGAGGACTCCGGCACCACGGCATACCAGCCGGTCGTGGGGTTCGGAGCCGTGGGGATAAAGACGCTCAGCATCGGCTTCTCAAAGCCAGCCGACAGGGTCGCCCCCAGAACGCCAGTCACGAAGCCCAGGGCGTAGAGCCCCTCGCGGGGGTACTCCACCAGCACGACGCGGCGGAAACGGCTGGAGTTATCCCGCAGGAAGGTCTCCAGCAATTGCTTGAGGGTCTTGTAGACGGAACCCGCCACGGGGATCCGTTGCAGGGTGCCCTCGCCGAACTCCAGCAACCAGCGGCCGACGATGTTGCGGGCCATCAGACCGATCAACAGGATCCCGAGCAGGGGAACCAGGAGACCCAGGCCCAGGTTGATCAACTCCTGCAGCACAGGGTTGAGGGTGTTGAACGGATTGAGCTGCTTCGGAATCGACGTCAAAAACGCCAACACGAAGCGACTCACCGTCGTCGCCAACCAGATCGTGGTGGCGAGCGGAATCACCACCAACAGACCGGCGATCAGGTCGTTCTTGAGGTCCTGCTGGAGACGATCGCCCAGCGGTTGCTCAGGTCTGGGACTCGATTGCACCACTACGTTGCGTCGCTCAACTGGCCGGAATTCCGGTCACAAAGGGCCAACCTGCAACTTAGCCAGTCGCCCTACAGAACAGCCGCCAGGGCCAGCAGGGCAAAGGCGATCACCAGAACAACAGCGGTGCCTGTGCCACCAATCCGGCGTTGGTTCAAGGCCAAATCACGGCGGGTTTCGGCCTGTTTGATTTGGTTCTCCGCCTGCTGCAGCTGGCTTTGCATGAAGGCGCGAGCGGCCTTCTTCTTCTCGTCTTCGCTGGCCGTCTCGGGGATCTGACCGGTTTGAACCCCCTGCTCGATCACCTGCTCCAGCACCTTGGGGTTGTCGAGCTGGGCCTTGGCCATCTCCAACTGGCCGCGTTGGGCCTGCAGGGACTGGTTGGTCTGATCGCTCAGGCTCTGATCACCGCCGATGGTGGCGGGAACCGTGAACAGCAGCGCCAGCGCCAGAACACCACTGATCACGCACACCGTCCAACGCAGGGGCGTCGGACCGGACTGGGGATCCTCGAGCCGCGCAGCGATCAGCATCAACAGCATCCCCACCAGAGCCATCGGCGACTGGGTGATCAGGGTGGAGCTCAGCAGCTGACGGAAGCTCTCATCGCCCCAACCGTTGACCGAGAGCACCGCCAGCAATTGCAGCGCCAGCAGCAGCACCAGGGTGATCCCTAGCCAGCGCAACAAACTGGAGAAGCGTCCTGCAACTGCTGAACTCACCGGGAGGGCCTTGGAAGTTGGGCAAGCGTAGGGGCGATCAACCGAAGCCACAGCCCCTTCCGGCTGCTGATCTGGCCAGCGCCCTCAAGGCCCAGGCCTTGGAGTTGGGCTTCAACCTGGTGGGGATTGCCTCGGCGAGGGGCAGCGAGCGGATCCGCCTGCGCAACGCCGCCCTGCAGCGCTGGCTGAGCGCGGGGCATCAGGGCGAGATGGCCTGGATGCAGGACCCCAGACGGCAAGCCATTGAGGCCTTGCTGCCGGGGGTCCGCAGTGTTGTGGCGGTGGGGCTGAACTACTACGTCGATCGCCAGCCTGCGCCCGGCAGCTTGAAGGTGGCCCGTTACGGCTGGGGCCGGGACTACCACCGGGTGATCGATGGGCGCCTGCGGGCCCTGGGGCGTTGGCTCGAGAGCAACCAACCGCAGAGCCAATGGCGCGCCTGCGTCGACAGCACGCCCCTGCTGGACAAGGCCTGGGCCGAGGAAGCGGGCCTGGGCTGGATCGGGAAACACAGCAACCTGATCAACCGCGACTGGGGCTCCTGGCTGCTGATCGGGCATCTGCTGACCGACCTGGAGCTCCCCGCTGATGAACCCGCTACGCCCCACTGCGGGGCCTGCCGCGCCTGCCTGGACGCCTGCCCGACTCAGGCCATCACCGAGCCGTTTGTTGTCGATGCCCGCCGCTGCATCGCCTTCCACACGATCGAGAACCGGGCGGACCAGTTGCCGGCAGACATCGCCTCGGACTTGAACGGCTGGGTGGCCGGCTGCGACATCTGCCAGGACGTCTGCCCCTGGAACCAGCAAGCACTGGTCTCCAGCAGCGATCCCGATCTGCAGCCCAGGCCGTGGTGGCTGGATCTCCAAGGGGCTGATGCCCTGGGCTGGAGCGACGGCGCGTGGGACGAGAAGCTGCGGGCCTCCGCCCTGCGGCGGATCAAGCCCTCAATGTGGAGGCGAAACATTGCAGCAGCCCTAGGCTGAGCGCTCGATCGCCCTGCATCGATGGCCGCGCGCTGGTTGAAGGTTCTGGCCACAGCGCCCCTGATGCTGGCAAGCCTCACTGGGACCCCCGCCAAGGCGCTGGTGCCCTACGTCGTGCTGCCCAGCGAGCGCAACCTGGAAGCCGCGGGGCTTGGCATTGCCCAGGCCGCCAGCCGACTCTTGAAATTGGGCCAGGCGGAAGAGGCCGCCAGCCTCGCGGCGCTGACCGTTCAGCTGATCCCAACGGATGCCCGGGGATGGCTGCTGCTGGCGGAAGCCCAGTTGCGTAGTGGCGAGGACGCCGAAGCCTCCGCATCGCTCGAGCAGGCGCGAAACCTGGACCCCCGCAATGCCGGGATCCTCTTTGCCCAGGGCTCCCTGGCCCTCAAAGCCAACCAACCGGCCCGCGCCGTTGAACTGATCCGCGAAGGTCAGCGCATCGACGACAAGAACGCCGGTTCCTACTTCGATCTCGGCAACGGCTACATCCTGCTGGGGGAATCCAAAGCGGCGCTCTCGGCCTTTGAGCGGGCCTCGAAGCTGCGCAGCGACTTCTGGGAGGCCATCAACAACCAGTCGCTGGTGCTCTACGAACAGCGCAAGGACGCTGAAGCGATCCAACGCTGGCGCTCCGTCCTGGCGATTCGGCCCACGGCAGCAGAACCGATGTTGGCCTTGGCTGCGGCACTCAATGCCCAAGACCCCAGCAACGGCGAGAGCCTGGACCTGGCCAAGCGCGCCCTAGCGGGTGATCCCAACTACGTGCTGAGCAGCTATCAACAGGAGCAGCTCTGGGGCACGCGCCTGCGGGAAGCCACCAGTGTTCTGCTGGGGAACGCGAGCTTGAAGGGCGATGTGGAGCGGGCTCAGGCCAATGCCGATGCTGAGCCCGCGGAACAACCTCGGTAGGCTGAGCCGCACTTTCTGACCTCGGATGGCCAAGGCGCGTCCCGAAAAGCCGCTGCCCGACCCATCCGACGAGCGTCGTATCCAGCCGATTGAGCTGCATCAGGAGATGCAGCGCTCCTATCTGGAATACGCCATGAGCGTGATCGTGGGACGGGCCTTGCCCGATGCCCGCGATGGCCTGAAGCCCGTGCAGCGGCGCATCCTGTTTGCGATGCACGAGCTGGGGTTGACCCCCGATCGCCCTTACCGGAAATGCGCCCGCGTCGTTGGCGACGTGCTCGGCAAGTACCACCCCCACGGCGACCAAGCGGTCTATGACGCCCTGGTCCGGCTGGTGCAGACCTTCGCCAGCCGCAATCCGCTACTCGACGGCCACGGCAACTTTGGCTCGGTGGACGACGATCCACCGGCCGCCATGCGTTACACGGAGACGCGGCTGGCGCCCATCGCCAATGAGGCGATGCTCGATGAGATCGGCAGCGACACGGTCGATTTCGCCAACAACTTTGATGGCTCCCAGCAGGAGCCAACCGTGCTCCCGGCCCAGCTGCCCTTCCTGCTGCTGAACGGCTGCACCGGCATCGCCGTGGGCATGGCCACCAACATCCCGCCCCACAACCTGGGAGAGGTGGTGGATGCCTTGATTGCTCTGGTGCGCAAGCCTGAGCTGAGCGACGAGAAGCTGCTGGAGCTGGTGCCGGGCCCCGACTTCCCCACCGGCGGCGAAGTCTTGACCGGCAGCGGCCTACGCGACACCTATCTCTATGGCCGCGGCAGCATCCCAATGCGGGGCGTCGCCCACATCGAGGAGATTCAGCCGGGCAAAGGACGCCACAAGCGCGGAGCCGTGGTGATCACCGAGTTGCCCTATCAACTCAGCAAAGCGGGCTGGATCGAGAAGCTGGCCGAGCAGGTCAACGACGGCAAGATCAACGGGATCGCGGACATTCGCGACGAGTCCGACCGCGACGGCATGCGGGTCGTGGTGGAGCTGCGCCGGGACGCCAACCCAGAGAAGGTGTTGGCCGATCTGCAGCGGCGCACGGCGCTGCAGAGCAACTACGGCGCGATCCTGCTGGCCCTGGTCCACGGCAAGCCGATCCAACTGAGCCTGCGCCAGCTCCTGCAGGAGTTCCTGGACTACCGCGAGCTGACGATCATTCGGCGGACCAAGCACGCCCTCAAGCGTGCGGAAGATCGCCTGGAAGTGGTCGAGGGTTTGATCACCGCCCTCAATGCCCTGCAACGGGTGATCGAGATGATCACCGCCGCACCCGATGCCTCCAGCGCCAAGGCCAGCCTGCAGGTCCACCTCGACATCAATGAGCGCCAGGCCGATGCGGTCCTCGCCATGCCCCTGCGCCGGCTGACGGGCCTCGAGCAGGAAAGCCTGCGCAAGGAGGCGGACGACCTACGCCAGGAGCGGGCCCGCCTGCGGCACCTGCTGGATGAACGTCCTGCGCTACTCGACACGATGGTGTCGGAGTTCAAGGCACTGAAAAAGCGCTTTGCCACACCCCGGCGGACGCGGCTGGTGGAAGGTGGCGATGAGCTCGTCGCCCAGCGCACCGCGGCCCAACGGCCCAACACGGAACTCCTGCGCCAACGGGCCTTTGAAGGGCTGCCCAGCGATGGCCGCCTGGTGATCCAGGCCGATGGGCAGGTCAAGGTGATTGGCCCGCAATTGCTGGGACGGCTTCACCTCGATGAGCCAGCACCTCTTGGCGACAACCCCTCGCCAGCCCGCCTGATCCTGCCGATCAGCAGCAGGCCCGCGCTGTTGGCCTTCACCGATGCTGGCCGAGTGGCCTTGCTGCGCTGGGAGTTTGCCGGGCAGAACCCTGGCACCCTTGAGAAATTCCTGCCCGAGGGGATGAGCGGAGAGCGGGTGGTGCAACTGCTGCCGCTCCCGCAAGAAGCGGAAGGAAAGAGCGTGGGCCTACTGAGCAGTGATGGCCGGTTCAAGCGTCTTCCTCTGGCTGAATTCCAAGACCTCTCGGGGCGGGCGACCTCAATCCTCAAGCTCAAGGAAGGGGTCAGCCTCAAGC
>NZ_JAFMNJ010000006.1:0-93142 GCF_017859255.1 Vulcanococcus sp. DEBay_Sum29NL08_54 | reverse complement strand
CTGACGCTGTTGGATGAGACCTACAACGCCTCCCCAGAAGCCGTCTTGGCGGCCTTGGATCTACTGGCGCGCCAGCCAGGCCGCCGCTTTGCGGTCCTGGGCACCATGCTGGAGCTCGGGGAG
This sequence comes from Vulcanococcus sp. DEBay_Sum29NL08_54, assembly GCF_017859255.1. NCBI lineage: Bacteria > Bacillati > Cyanobacteriota > Cyanophyceae > Synechococcales > Synechococcaceae > Vulcanococcus > Vulcanococcus sp. DEBay_Sum29NL08_54. The sequence continues at coordinate 93,019 of NZ_JAFMNJ010000006.1, read as the reverse complement.
CAGAGTGTTGCCCTGCACCGCCAGGTGGCCGAGCGTGCCGCTGCGCTGGATCTCGATGGTTTGGTGATCGTGGCCAGTGGGGCCGAGGCTGAGGCGATGGCCCAGGCGGCAGCGCCCCTCCCTCGGGTGTTGGTCGTGGATCGGCCAGAGGACGCCGCTGGAGCGCTTCAGCAATGGCTCCTGGCTGGAGACGTGCTGTTGCTGAAGGCCAGCCGTGGTGTTGCACTTGAGCGCTTGATTCCGCTGCTTCCAGAGGTCTGAGCCAATCTGGCCTCAACGCCGAGGTCAGCATGCAGTTCAATCTGAAGAGTCGCCTTCAGTCCCTCAAGCTGGTCTCGGGCTTGGCGACGTTTCTGAAACACCCCGATTCCCTCGAGGGGGTGTTCGCCGTGAGCCGCAGCCTGCAGAACAGCCCCCTCTCGGCACAGATGTTTCGCCATCTGCTGGAGAACCCTGAGCTGGCGGCTTTGGTGGACTCCAACTGGCGTCCAGGGGCCATCGACTTGGATGCCCTCTTGGCCCTTCCCGAGGGGAGCCTGGGTCATGTCTATGCCCATCAGCTCCGCTCCCAAGGGCTGACACCAGAGAGCCTGATTGACCCCAGGCCGATCAGCTCTGCGGAGGATTACATCACCCACCGGCTGCGGGAGACCCACGACATCGTCCACGTGCTGACCGGATTTGGCACCGATGGTCCTGGAGAGTTGGGCCTCCAGGCCTTCAACCTGGCCCAGAACCGCTCGCCCCTGGCGGTGATGCTCATCTTTGGCGGGATGTTGAGCTGTTTGCAGAACGACGAACCGCTGGAGGAGTTGCTGGAGTCCCTCTCCCGCGGTTTCGCTCATCTTTGGCGGGATGTTGAGCTGTTTGCAGAACGACGAACCGCTGGAGGAGCTGCTGGAGTCCCTCTCCCGCGGTTTCGAGATGGGCCTCAAGGCCCGCTGCCTCATCGCTCAGAAACTCGAGGACGGATGGGATCGCCCCCTGGCGCAATGGCGGCAGGAGCTGGACCTCCCCGCCTAGGACCAGTTCTCCTTGATCAGTTGCTTGGCGCGGCCGAGGGCCAAGGCACCAGCGGGGACATCCTTGGTCAAGGTCGATCCGGCTCCCACCGTCACGTTGGCCCCCAGGGTGATCGGCGCGACCAGCACGGAGTTGGCTCCGGTTTTGCTGCCAGCACCAATCACGGTCCGGTGTTTGTTGACCCCGTCGTAGTTGGCGGTGATGGTGCCCGCTCCGACGTTGACGTTCTCGCCGAGTTGGGCATCACCGATGTAGCTGAGGTGGTTGACCTTGCTCCCGGCGGCGATTTGGCTCTTCTTGATTTCGACGAAGTTGCCGATCCGGCAGTCCCGGGCCAGTTCGGTCCCAGGCCGGAGCTGGGCGTAGGGGCCAATCGTGCAGCCATCAGCGACGACCGCATCACGCACGACGGAGTAGAGGACCTCCACCTCTTCGCCAACGCTGGCGTTCTCGAGGAAGCTTCCAGGGCCGATGCGGCAGCCACGGCCCACGTTGGTGTTTCCGCGGAAATGGCATTGCGGTTCCACGACGACATCCCGGCCGAAACGGGTTCCATCGCTGAGGGTGCAGCTCTCGGGATCGACAAAGGTCACGCCCTCGGCCATCCAGTGGCGACGCAGGCGCTGCTGGATCACCGCTTCGCATTGCGCCAGTTGGTAGCGGTCATTGATGCCATTGATCTCATCGGCATCGGCCACCTCCACGTGCATGGCGGGGCTGAGCATCGCCACGGTGTCCGTGAGATACAGCTCCCCTTGGTCGTTATCGGTGCTCAGTTGGGGGAGGACCGCAGCGAGCTTGCTCCAGTTGAAGCAGTAGATCCCGGCGTTGGTGAGGTTGTTGGCTCGCTGCTCCTCGCTGCAATCGCGGTGTTCGACGATGGCGGAGACATGGCCACTGGCATCGGCGAAGACGCGCCCGTAGCCGGTTGGGTCATCCAGCCTCGCGGTCAACAGGGTCACGGCCGCCTGGGAGGTGCGGTGGCGCTCGAGCAGTGCCGTGATCGTCTCCTCCCGCAGCAGCGGTACGTCCCCATTGAGGACCAGAAGCTCACCCTCAAAGTCCGCCAGGGGCGCCAGCAATTGCTGGACCGCATGGCCGGTGCCGTTCTGGGGCTGCTGCAGCACAAATTCCAACCCCCCGTGCTGGCTCAGGGACTGCTCGACGCGCTCGGCCTGGTGTCCGACGATCAGGATCTGGCGCTGGGGGTCCAGGGCGCGGCAGCTGCCGAGCACGCGCTCCACCAGGGTTGCTCCCGCCAGTGGCTGCAGCACCTTGGGCAGGTCGCTTTTCATGCGGGTGCCCTTTCCGGCGGCCAACACGGCAACGGCGAGCATCGGCAGGGGCGGGTAGCTGAGCGGGAATCTACTGGTGGTTGCCCGCAAGTCCCCAGCGCCGGCGCCAGGCACTCGTGCCTTCCACGTTCCCCTCGCGCATGGCCTTGGCCTGCGCCTGTTGCCGCTGTTGAAGAATCGTTTTGCGGTCCAGGCAGAAGCCGGGGTCGCGGTAGGGCTCGGCGGCGTTCGTGCCCAGATGCTCCATCTCCATCGGTGTGAGCGACCGAAGTCTTGGGCCGGGTGTCAGGGGGGAGGGGCTGGCCGCGGTGCCGCCGCTCCAATCCTGTTTGTGCTGCTGCAGTCCGCAGGGTGCCTCGATCGCCGCGACCTCGAGGCCGGCCAGGCGCAGGGCCTGACGTACGGCCGCCGCACTGCAATAGGTCAGCAACCGGCCCTCGGGCTTGAGCAGGGAACCCAGGGCACCGAGAAATTCAACGCTCCAGAGCTGGGGGCAGCGACTGGGCGAGAACGCATCCAACAGCAACAGATCGAACTGCCCCTTCTGCTCTTCGACCAGCGGCTGGACCGCCAGCCTGGCGTCTCCCCAGAGCATGCCTGGGCTGCTGCAGAGTTCCTGAAGCCGCGCCACCGTGCCGGGTTGCCACTGCGCGCGAAAGGCAGGGCTCGCCAGGGCTTGGGCCAGGGGTTCGCGGTCGAGCTCGAGTCCCCACCAGTGCAGTTCCAGCCCTCGGCTGGCGCAGGCCTCAATCAGCGCAGCGGTGTTGCAGCCGGTGCCGACGCAGACATCCAGGACCCGAAGGCTGCTGCCCCGCCCCAGGCGCTCCAGCCCTGCGGGTTCGACGAATTTCTCGCGTGCTTCCGTTAGGGCGCCGCGGCTGCTGTGGAAGGCCTCGCCGAACTCCGGACTGAACAGGCTGAAGCTGCCGTCGCCGGTGCTGCGGACCTCAAGCTTGAAGCCGTTCGAGGTCATCCCAGAAGCCCGGGTAGGAGACGGCGGCCGCTTCCGGTCGCGCGATCGTGGTCACGCCCGAGGCGATCTGGGCGGCGACGGCCAGGCTCATGGCGACCCGGTGATCGGTTTCGCTATCGACTTCGGCGCCGTGCAGCATCACGCCGCCCTGGATGGTCATCCCGTCGGGGAACTCCTCGATCTGGGCACCCATGGCTCCGAGTTGACGGGCCATGACCGCCAGACGATCGGTTTCCTTGACCCTCAACTCCTCGGCCCCCGTGACCCGGCTGGGACCTTCGGCGCAGCAGGCGGCCACGGCAAGAACAGGGATCTCATCCACCAGCCGGGGGATCAGATCGGCGCCAATGCTGAAGCCCTTCAGGGGGCCATGGACGACCCGCAGATCACCCACGGGCTCGCCTGCGACGTCCCGGGCATTGAGCACCTCGATGCGGGCTCCCATCTGCTCGAGAACATCAAGAATGCCGGTGCGGCTTGGGTTGAGGCCGACGTTTTCGATCGTCAGGTCCGCCCCGGGGGTGATCGCTCCAGCAACCAACCAGAAGGCGGCGGAGCTGATGTCACCAGGCACAACCACGTCCTGCCCTTTGAGGCTCGAGCCCGGCACCACGGTCACTTCGGTTTGGCCTGGACCTCCAACGCTGAGGTCGGCGCCGAAGGCGCGCAGCATCCTCTCGCTGTGGTCCCGGCTCTGGACTGGCTCGATCACCGTCGTCGGTCCGTCCGCGGTGAGCGCCGCCAGAAGGATCGCGCTTTTGACCTGGGCGGAGGCCACCGGGGTGCGAATCGTGGCCCCTTTCAATTGACGGCCTTCGATCGCCAGGGGGGCGAGGTTTCCGCCTGCGCGCCCATGGATCGTGGCTCCCATCTCGGAGAGGGGACCGCCCACCCGCTTCATCGGCCGGCGCCGCAGGGAGTCGTCACCGGTCACAACGAAATGGCGACCACTGCGGCCCGCCAGCAGACCCAGCATCAGGCGCATGGTGGTACCCGAGTTGCCGCAATCCAGCACGCTCTCGGGTTCTTGAAAGCCATCGAGGCCGACGCCTTCGACGACCACGGTTTTGCCGGCTTCAATCGCTGAGACTTGAACACCCATCGCCCGCAGGCAGGCGGCGGTGCTCAGGGGATCCTCCGCGGGAAGCAGTCCTTCAATCCGTGTTGTGCCCTCGGCGATCGCGCCAAAGAGCAGGGCGCGGTGGGAGATCGACTTGTCGCCTGGGACCCGAACGTGGCCCTTCAGGCTGCGGCCGTTGCTGGTGCCCAGGGCGAGGGACATGGAGGAGGACTTGGTTTCAGCGAGCGTAGGAACTGATCGAAAACAGGCTCAACTCGCCAAACTGAGCACACCCCCGATCAAGGGTCCATGGCCGAGCAACTTCAGGCAGTCTTTGGCTTCCTCGCTCTGATTCAGGGCGACGCTGAGCTGCGGGCGCGACTCAATGAGGTCTGCACCGCCGATGAGGTGGCTGCGATCGCCAGCGCGATGGGGCACCCCTTTGAGGCCTCCACCTTGCTGGGGCTGTTTGAGCGCTGCAACGAAGCCCCCGTCGCTCGCTCCGGGCTGATGGATGAAAAGCTGATCCGCGTTTATCTCCAGCGGGACGCCCTGGCTTAACCCAGCATCAGGCCGCCCTCGTTGCTTAGGCATTCCTGCCAGCTCTGAAGGTCAAACAGGAGTTCTTGAAGGGTGAGCTGCTTGAGCTCGCGATCCAGGGCGGATTGCAGCCGCCGGCCCATGCTCTTGAGCACGTCCTGCTCGGCGCGGCTGCTGTCCCCGGGGGCGTCGAGCACCAGGGGGGCACCGACGGCCTTGAGGACCTCTCCCACGGGAATGGCCTCGGCGGGGCGGCTGAGGCGGTAGCCCCCCTGGCGACCTCGCTTGGCCTCGACGAGTGCTGCGCGCCGCAGCTGCAGGAGCAACTGCTCGAGCATCGGGGCGGGCAGTCCCTGGGCCTCGGCAATCTCGCTAACGGAACACCACTGGGGGTTGACCATGGCGAGGTGCAGTAACGCCTGGAGTGCCTGCAGAGCGCTGCGCCGCAACATCGTTCAGGCCGGCCGTTGCAGCCGCTCGAGAACCTGCTCGAGCACATAGCCAAACAGCGCAGGGTCGGGTTCCTGTTGACCGACGTCGCCCAGGCCCAATTCCTCCCAGCGTTGATCCACGCGGCGCTCGAGTTCGGCGGGCCGTTGCAGTGGCTCGCCCCAGGGGTGGTTGCGCTCGGGGCCCACTTTGGTGGTGGCGTCGATCGCCAGCCGTCCCCCCAGTCCCAGCTGTTCGCTGGCGAAGTCAAGCGTGTCGAAAGGGGTGTTCTCCAGGACGAAGAGATCGCGCTGTGGATCCACCAGGGCACTGATCGCCCAGATCACCTGCCTTGGATCGCGAATGTTGATCGACTTGTCGACGACGACGACGAACTTGGTGTAGGTGAATTGGGGTAGGGCACTCCAGAAGGCCATGGCGGCCCGCTTGGCCTGCCCCGGGTAGGCCTTGTCGATGGCGATCACGGCCAGCTTGTAGCTGAGCCCTTCCATGGGCAGGAAGAAATCAACGATCTCCGGAATTTGCTGGCGCAGGATCGGCGTGTAGATCCGGTTCAGGGCGATGGCGAGCATCGCGTCTTCTTTGGGGGGCCGTCCGCTGAAGGTCGTGAAGTACGTGGGATTGCGCCGTTGGGTGACGCACTGGATGCGCACCAGCGGTGAGGGTTCAACGCCTCCGTAGAAGCCCATGTGATCGCCAAAGGGGCCATCGGCCAGCTCCTCCCCTGGGGTGATCGTTCCCTCCAGAACGATTTCGCTGTGGCTGGGCACCTCCAGATCCAGGGTTTTGCACTTCGCCAGGCGAACCCCCTCACCGGCGTAGAGACCCGCGAAGAGCCACTCACTGAGTTGAACCGGGATCGGGGTCGCAGCGGCCATCACCAGCAGCGGGTGAACGCCAATCGCGATGGCGATCTCCAGGGGTTTGCCCAGGGCAGCGGCCTTGCGCAGGTGGCGGGCGCCGCCACGGACGCTCAGCCAGTGCACGGTCATCGTGTTGATCGACTGCTGTTGCAGCCGGTAGACACCGACGTTGGGGGTGCCGGTCTCCGGGTCCTTGGTGATCACCAGGCCGAGGGTGATGATCCGACCGGCATCACCGGGCCAGGGACGCAGCAGGGGCAGGCGATCGAGGTTGACGGCATCACCCTGAAACACCTCCTGCCGGCAGGGGGGGAGCAGGTCGAGGTCGGGTTTCGCCTTCAGGACATCCAGCAGGACCGAACCAAAGCGCAGGGCTTCCCGCGGTCCCTTGGGGGGCTTGGGCTGTTGCAGCAGGGCCAGTCGCTCGCCGAGGGCCTCAAGCTCCTCGGGTCGCTCCATTCCCATCGACCAGAGCACCCGCTCCAGGGTCCCCAGCAGATTGACCGCGACGGGGATGCTCGAGCCCTTGACGTTCTCGAACAGCAGGGCGGGACCGCCGCAGCCCAGCACCCGATCGGCAATGGCCGCCAGCTCGAGGTCCGGGTCCACCGGAGCGCTGATGCGGCGCAACTGACCCCGAGCCTCAAGCAGCTCCAAAAAGCCCCTCAGATCGCGTTGGGATCCAATGGCGTTGGCCGCAGATCCCATGGCGCTCTCAACTTTTCAACAGGTTCTGCCTACTGTGACGCACCCCCTTGAGTCACTGCGGCCGTGCAGATCTCCTATTTCCACACCTCGGAGAACGTTCCCAGCCTGCGCCCCGTGGCTGAGGGCGGCCCCGACGCGGCCGTGGTGATTGATGTCCTGCGGGCGACCACCACCATTGCCTGTGCCCTGCAAAGCGGTGCCGAGGCCATTCAGGCCTTCGCCGAGCTTGAGGCCCTGAATCAAGCGGCCGATGCCTGGGTCCCTGAGCGTTGCCTGCGCGCGGGTGAGCGCGGTGGTCAGCGGGTGGAGGGCTACGACTTGGGCAACTCTCCCCTGGCGGTGACCCCTGAGGTGGTCGGGGGCAAGCGCATCTTCATGAGCACGACCAATGGCACCCGCTCCCTGGAGGCTGTGAAGCCCGTGCCGCTCTTGGTGACGGCCTGTCTGCCCAACCGCACGGCGGTTGCCAAGCGCTTAATCGACCATGGGGTCGAGCGGGTTTGGGTCGTCGGCAGTGGCTGGGAAGGGGACTACTCCCTGGAGGACAGCCTGGCTGCCGGTGCCGTGATTTCAGCTGCGATGGAGTGTGCCGTCTCGCCCCATGTGGGCGTGCGCTGCGCCAACGATGAGGCCCTGGCGGCCCTGGCCCTTTGGCAGCAATGGCGCCATGACACCGAAACCTGCCTGCGGGCCGCAAGCCATGGCCAGCGTCTGATCGGTCTGGGTAACCATGACGCCGATTTCGCCTGTTGCGCGGCCGTCGACACGATGACCATGGTTCCCACCCAAACCAGCCCAGGGGTGTTGCAGGCCGCTTGATCCCCTTACAGTGGCCGCGGTGGCAAAACTCCAGCGTTGACAAGCTTTCTGGCGTCGGCAATCCAGCTCAACAGCAGCGCTGATCTCACCGCCAATTTCGCCGCCGCTGAAGAGCAGATTGAGCTGGCCGTTCGCCGCGGTGCCGAGTTGGTTGGCCTGCCGGAGAACTTCGCCTTCATGGGTGAGGACAGCCAGCGCCTCGAGCAGGCCGCGCTCATTGCAGAGCAAGCGCAGCGCTTCCTCATCACCATGGCGCGCCGCTACCAGGTGACCCTGATGGGTGGTGGTTACCCGGTGCCGGCGGGGGCCGGTCTGACCAGCAATCGTGCCCAGCTCGTGGCCAAGGACGGTCAAATTCTGGCCACCTACGACAAGATCCACCTCTTTGACGTCGATCTGCCCGACGGCAATACCTATCAGGAGTCAGCAACGGTTCAGCCCGGCAACACGCTGCCGCCTGTCGTCGAGGTTCCTGGCCTGTGCCGCGTTGGACTCTCCATTTGCTACGACGTTCGTTTCCCTGAGCTCTACCGGCACCTGGCGGCTGAGGGTGCCTCTACCGGCACCTGGCGGCTGAGGGTGCCGATCTGCTCTTCATTCCGGCGGCGTTCACAGCCTTTACCGGCAAGGATCACTGGAATGTCCTCCTGCAGGCCCGGGCGATTGAAAACACCGCCTATGTGGTCGCACCGGCACAAACGGGCCATCACGGCGGTCGTCGCCAAACCCATGGCCACGCCCTGGTGATCGATCCCTGGGGCACCGTGCTCTCCGATGCCGGGACCTCGGTGGGCCAGGCCGTCGCACCGATCGATGTGGGCCATCGCCAGCGGATCCAGGCCCAGATGCCGAGCCTTCAGCACCGCAAGCCAGCGCTCTTTTAAGGCGAGAGTTGTGTCGTTGCTGACGCTGCAACACCAAGTCAGGCGGTTGTCCCGTCTTGGGTTTGCCCTGTTGCTTCCCTGCGTCACGATCCTCTCCGCCCTGCCGGCGAGGGCGTGGAGTGCCCTCTCGGCCTGGGGGATTAGTCGGGACGGTGTCCTGGAGCTGCGGACGCCGCCGGCCACCCGTCTCCAGGCCTTTTTTGAGGACGGCAATGGCGCTGTTGGCCCTCGCATTTGGGTGGATCTACCCGGTGCGCCTCAACGGTCCAGAACCCTGGTTGGCAATGGCGCGATTCGGGAGGTTCGGATTGGCCGACCCACCGATAACGCCACCCGTCTGGTCATTGAGTTCCAGCCGGGCACACGTCTCGATCCCCGCCAGATCAAGTTGGTCGGCACCGATGTCGATCGCTGGTCGATGGACTTTGGCCCCAGCGTCCGCGGGCTTCGGGCCATTGGAGAGGGCAGCCTTGAACGGCCCCAGGGCCCCAGTTGGCGGGCGCTTCCCCCTCCCTCCTTGCAGCTTCCGCGCGGTCCGATTCCCAAGCTGGGGGATCTCCCCTCGGTTCCCCAAGGGCGCTACACCGTGGTGCTCGATCCAGGCCACGGCGGACCGGACCCTGGGGCGATTGGGATCAACAATCTGCGTGAGACCGATGTCGTTCTGGATGTGAGCCTCCAGGTGGCTCAGATCCTTCAGGCCAAAGGCGTTCGAGTCCTGCTCACCCGCTCCTCGGAAGTGGATGTGGATCTGCCCCCCCGGGTGGCTTTGGCGAACAACAACCGAGCCGATGTTTTTGTGAGCATTCACGCCAACGCTCTGCGCATGGACCGGCCGGACGTCAATGGCGTTGAGACCTTCTATTTCCAAGGTGGCCGCTCTTTGAGCCTGGCTCAATCGCTGCAGAACCAAATGCTGGCGGCTTCGCCTGGAACCCCGGATCGTGGTGCCCGCTCCGGCCGCTTCTTTGTGATTCGCCGCACGGTGATGCCCGCGGCCCTTGTCGAAATGGGCTTTGTGACCGGGCAGCTGGATGCTCCGCGCTTGGCCGATCCGAGTTTCCGGCGGCGCCTGGCCGTTGCTATCGCTATGGGCATCCTCAACTACCTCGTGGCTTATCCATGAGCGGGGCCCCCATCGGTCTCTTTGATTCCGGCGTTGGTGGTTTAAGCATCTGGCGGCAGGTGGTTCACGCCTTGCCGTCGGAGTCGCTTCTTTATGTCGCCGATCAGGCGAATGTCCCCTACGGCCATCGCTCCGCTGACGAGATTCAGGCCAACAGCCTGGGAATTGCGGACTATCTCGTCGCCCAGGGCTGCAAGGCGATTGTGGTGGCCTGCAACACCGCATCGGCGGTGGCACTGGAGCCCCTGCGGCAGCGCTTTCCCCAGCTGCCCATCCTTGGCCTGGAGCCGGCAGTGAAGCCTGCTGTTCAGCTCACCCGTTCCGGGGTGGTGGGGGTGATGGCGACACCGGCCACCTTTCAAGGGCAGCTCTATCGCGCCACCGTTGGGCGCTACGCCACAGCGGTGCAGGTGGTGGAGCAGGTTTGTGTGGGCCTGGCTGAGTTGGTCGAGCAGGGGGATCTTGAGGGCCCGGACTGTGATGCCCGCTTGATGGGCTACCTCCAGCCGATGCTGGACGCTGGTGCCGACACCATCGTTCTGGGCTGCACCCACTACCCCTTCGTGATCGAGTCCATTCGCCGTTTGGTGGGACCGGCGATGGCGGTGCTGGATCCAGCGCCTGCCGTTGCGCGCCATCTCGCCGATGTGCTCGGCCAGGCCGGGCTGCTGGCCACGGATCCAGCCGGGGCCTTGGCGCCGCGCTTCGCCACAACGGCCGATCCCTTGGCCTTCAATCGGGCCCTTTCGCGTCTGGTGGGGGTGAGCAGCGCCAGTCAGGCACTGACCTGGCAGCTCGGACCCGATCAAACCCGCTGTCTGACCCCCGCTTAGGCAGCGGTCGGAGGCAGGCGCCTTCTAGGATCTCCCCACCGCTGGGGGTCATGGCCACCGTTGCAGAGCTGCTACAGCCCGTCGAGTCCGATCTCGAGGCTCTGCTGAGTGATCTCCGCAGTCTGATCGGTGCTGGGCACCCGATTCTTCAGGCCGCTGCGGAACACCTCTTCAGCGCCGGTGGCAAACGGTTGCGCCCCGGCATCGTTCTCCTGATTTCAAGGGCCCTCGCGCCCCAGGGTGAGCTCACGAGCCGCCATCGCCGGCTGGCCGAGATCACCGAGATGATCCACACCGCCTCACTCGTTCACGACGATGTGGTGGATGAAGCGTCAACCAGGCGCGGCGTCGATACGGTCCACAGCCGTTTCAACCACCGGGTTGCGGTTCTTGCTGGCGATTTTCTCTTCGCCCAGGCCAGCTGGCACCTGGCCAACCTCGACAACCTTGAGGTGGTCAAGCTGCTCTCGCGCGTGATCATGGATCTCGCCGACGGTGAGGTGAAGCAAGGGCTTTACCGCTATGACACCGGCCAGAGCTTCGAGACCTATCTCGAAAAGAGCTACTGCAAGACGGCGTCCCTGATTGCCAACAGCGCCCGCGCGGCTGGCGTGCTCAGCGGTCTGCCGGAGGACCAACTCGATTGCCTCTATCGCTTCGGCCGCCAGCTCGGATTGGCCTTCCAAGTGGTCGATGACATCCTCGATTTCACTGGCAGCGACCAACAGCTCGGCAAGCCCGCGGCCAGTGACCTAGCCAGTGGCTACCTGACGGCCCCTGCCCTCTATGCATTGGAGGAACGTCCTGCCTTGGCGGGCTTGATTGAGCGCGAGTTCAACCAAGACGGGGATCTGGCTCAAGCCCTGGAGTTGGTCCGCGGCAGCGAGGCCATCCAGCGCTCCCGCACCCTGGCGGAAACGTTTGCGAATGAGGCCTACGAGGCCCTGAGCTTCCTGCCCCCGTCGGATTGCCGTACGGCCCTGCTTGAACTGCCGGAATTCGTGCTGAGCCGGTTGTACTGAGCTTCAGTTCAGCAGCGGTAAGACCTGGTCGAGGGAGCTGATCCTGTCAGTGATTTGGGCTGGGTAGAGCACTGGGTCTGCATCCGGTGCAGGCACGACGAACACGCGGCAGCCCGCAGCGAGGGCTGCATGGGCCCCTGCCGGTGAATCCTCGAAGGCCCAGCTGTCCTTGCAATTCACCCCAAGTCGCTGGGCGGCGAGCTGAAAGACATCTGGATGCGGTTTGCCGCGTCTGAGCTCAGGGTCGTCTCCGTGGACCCGTTCTTCAATGGCCGCCAGCCAAGGGTGGGGCTTGGCTTTCAAGTTCACCGCCTCTTTTGAGCTGCTAGTGGCCAGGGCCATCGGTAGGCCCAACTCCAGGCAGCGACGGATCAGCGCCTGGGCGCCGGCCATGGGTGGCGCCTGAATCAAGAGGGCCTCGGCAATGGGCTGGCGAATGGCCAACAGCTCATCAACGCTTGGAACCAGCAGCTGGCTCGCGCGGATCCACTCACGCACCTGCTCAGCGCAATCCAGGCGCCGGCGTCCTCGCAGTTGCATCAGTTCTGGATCGGCCAGGGGGCGTCCGAAGTGATGGGCCGCCTGCTGCCAGGCCTGCGCATGCAGGGGTTCGGTGTCGAGCAGCAGCCCGTCCAGGTCAAACAGGCAGGCGGCGGGATGAGCCATGTCTCCATCCTGAACCCTGCAACAGCGTTACAGCGCTTCAGAGCAGCCTTTTTCCTCGCTTGAATGGCTCCATTGCGTTGTCGATGGGCCATGGCTGAGACCGGGATTGAGTCGGTGCTCAATGAGGCGCGGGTGTTTGATCCACCGGCCGCCCTGTCGGCATCCGCTCGGATCGGCTCCTTGCAGGCCTACCGGGACCTGGCCGCCCAAGCTGAAGCCGATCCCGATGGGTTCTGGGGTGAAGCGGCTCGGCGGGAGCTGCATTGGTTTAAGCCGTTCGAGACGGTCCTCGACTGGAGTAACCCACCCTTTGCCCGCTGGTTTGAAGGGGGCCAAACCAACCTGTCGTTTAACTGCCTGGATCGCCATCTCGATGGTCCCCGGGCCGACAAGACGGCCCTGATCTGGGAGGGGGAACCGGGTGATGTGCGGCGCTTCAGCTACCGCGAACTGCACGCGGAAGTCTGCAAAGCGGCCAATGCCCTGAAGGCCCTTGGCGTTGGTAAGGGCGACTTGGTGGCCCTGTACATGCCGATGGTTCCGGAGGCCGCCATCGCGATGTTGGCCTGTGCCCGTATTGGTGCGCCCCATTCCGTGGTCTTTGGTGGTTTCTCCGCCGATGCGCTGCGCGATCGCCTGATCGATGGTCAGGTCAAGCTCGTTGTGACGGCGGATGGGGGCTTCCGCAAGGACAAGCCGGTTCCCCTCAAGCCCGCCGTGGATGAAGCGCTTGCGGCAAAGGGTGGTGCTCCGAGTGTGGAGAAGGTTCTGGTCGTCCAGCGCATCGATTCGGGCTGTGCCATGGAGTCCGGTCGTGACCACTGGTGGCATGAGCTCGTGGATGGTCAGAGCAGCGATTGTGCGGCGGAGCCGATGGAGAGCGAGGACCGCCTCTTCGTCCTCTACACCTCCGGTTCCACCGGTAAGCCCAAGGGGGTGGTGCACACCACGGCTGGCTACAACCTCTGGGCTCACCTGACCTTCCAGTGGATCTTCGACATCCGCGAAGACGACGTCCACTGGTGTACAGCGGATGTGGGCTGGATCACCGGCCACAGCTACATCGTCTACGGCCCTCTCTCCAATGGCGCGACGACGGTGATGTACGAAGGGGCCCCTCGCCCCAGCAACCCCGGGGCCTTCTGGGAGCTGATCCAGAAACACCGTTGCACCATCTTCTACACGGCGCCCACGGCGATCCGCGCCTTCATGAAGAGCGGCCGGGAGGTGCCGGATCAGTACGACATGAGCTCCCTGCGGATCCTCGGCACCGTGGGGGAGCCGATCAATCCAGAGGCCTGGATCTGGTATCGCGATGTGATCGGCGGTGGTCGCTGCCCGATCGTCGACACCTGGTGGCAGACGGAGACCGGTGGGGTGATGATCAGCCCCCTTCCTGGGGCGACGCCGACCAAGCCAGGCTCGGCGACCCTTCCACTCCCCGGCATCCAAGCCGACATCGTCGACCACGACGGCAACTCCCAAGGAGCGGATCAAGGTGGCTACCTCGCGGTGCGTCGTCCCTGGCCGGGAATGATGCGCACGGTCCACGGCGATCCCGACCGTTTCCGCAAGAGCTACTGGGAGGAGATTCGCCCGGCCGATGGCTCCCACATCTACTTCGCCGGAGACGGCGCCCGCCGCGATGCCGACGGTTACTTCTGGGTGATGGGCCGGGTCGACGACGTGATCAACGTCAGTGGCCACCGTCTGGGGACGATGGAAATTGAAAGTGCTCTGGTCAGTCATCCCGCCGTGGCGGAATCCGCTGTGGTGGGTCGCCCGGATGACCTCAAGGGTGAGGGCATCGTTGCGTTTGTGACCCTTGAGGCCGGCCGCAGTGGTGATGACGCCTTGGTGGCCGAACTGCGCAGCCATGTGGGCAAGGAGATCGGTCCGATTGCCCGCCCGGATGTGATCAAGTTCAGCGACGCCCTACCGAAGACCCGCAGCGGCAAGATCATGCGCCGGATCCTGCGCTCCCTCGCCGCCGGTCAGGAGGTCAGCGGTGACACCTCAACCCTGGAGGATCGCTCCGTTCTTGATCAGCTGCGGGTCTGATCCGGGCTCGTCCACCACTGCAGCAGCTGATCGGCCAGTTGATCCAGTTCCCTCTGTCGGGCTGGATCATCGGCCCATCCCCCGAGCAGGTTCTGGGCCAGTTGATCCAGTTCCCTCTGCCGGGCTGGATCATCAGCCCAACCCCCGAGCAGGTTCTGACGGAGTCCTGCGCTGGCTGGGGTGAGGTGATCTCCGGCCCGCTCGAGCAAGCGGGTGCTGTCCTGGCTTCGGTTTTGAAGTACCTGCAGGAGCCGAGGGCTCTGGTCCAGTTGGTCGCTTTTGAAGCGCACCAGCAGGTTGTTGGCTTGTCTGTAATTTTTGGCGATCAGCCGCAGGGTCTCCTCGGGGGATGGGCTGAACTCGCTCGTGACCCCGAGGGCTCCTCCGAGCTCGGCGAGCAGTGGAACACTGCGCTCGGCGGAGAAGTTGTTGAAGCTCATCGCTGCCAGGCCGCTGCAGCCTCGACCGTTATCGGGTGCCAACAGGTGCAGCTTGCAGCCCAGGCTGTGGCCCAGCCTCAGCGGCGGAGGCTGGTCAGGGTCTCGCCGTTGGCGGAAGCTCCTCCAGGCTTCATTGGCCTGGGCCTGATGGTCAAAGCCGGGTACATAGCTCCAGGCGTGGATGGCCATGCCCCGGCGCGCCAAGGCCTCGAGAAGCCGCCGATAGCTGATCTGCGGCGTCGCAGCGAGATAGCTGCCGCCAATGAACTCGATCAGCCCCCGCGGTTGGGGAGGGGTCCAGCACCAGAGGCTTCCGCGCTGGCGCCAGCTCATGCGGCCTGAAGGCGCTTGAGGCAGTCCAGGGCTTCACGGCGATGGGCCGGGCCATCGAGCAGGTTGTTGAACACGTGACGAACGACCCCGCTCGCGTCGATCACGTAGGTCACGCGGCCCGGCAGCAGTCCAAGGACGCCGGGCACCCCAAAGGCCTTGCGCAACTGGTTGTTTTGATCCACCAGCAGGGGATAGGGCAGGTTGTGGCGGCTGGCAAAGCGCTGATGACTGCTGGCGTTGTCGCCACTGACGCCCCAGACCTCCGCCCCTAAGGCCTGCAGGTCGGCATAGCTATCGCGGAAGGCGCAGGCCTCCATGGTGCAGCCAGGGGTGTCGTCCTTGGGATAGAAGAACAGCACCAGAGCCTTGCCCGCGAGTTGATCGCTGCGGCGCTCCACGCCGTTCTGATCCTGCAGCGCGATCAGGGGAGCGCGATCACCGCTTTTCAGGGCTTGGGCCAAGGCCGGTACAAGAGCTGCGCAAACCCTAGGGAGGGGCTGGCCAGGGCTGGGATTATGGGGCGACTGCAGAGGTGGGGATGACCAGGGGCGACGCGGAGATGGACGAACAACAGCCCCGTGCTGGCTGGGAGCAGGTGGATCTGCTCAGCCTGGTCAGTGGATCCGCCGCGGCGCCAGTCGTGCCTGAGCCTGCGCCGGAGCCTGCTGCGGAGACGGCTGTTGTTGTCGACCGGCCTGAGGAACCTGAGCCATCGCCTGCCGCGCGTCTCTCTGGTCCCAGTGGCCCCGAGCTGCTGTTGATCCTCGACACGGAGACCACCGGCCTCTCCCCGGCGGAGCATCGTTGCATTGAGGTCGGTGCGGTTCTTTTTTCGGTGCCGGATCGCTCGGTGTTGAGTCAGGTTTCGTTTTTGATGCCTTGCACCAGCAATGCCGCTGAAGCGGTGAATGGCATCGCCCCGGCCCTGACGCAACGCCCTCAGCCATGGCAGGCGGGTCTGGCCTGCTTCGAGGCCATGGTTGAAGCCGCTGACGTCCTCCTGGCCCATAACGCCGCCTTCGATCAGCAGTGGTTTGGTCTGGGCTCCCTGCCGGCACTCAGCAAGCCCTGGCTTTGCTCCATGGAGGACATTCGCTGGCCCCAGGAGCGTCAGCTGCGGTCCACGCCCTCGGTGCGTGATCTGGCCTTGGCCTATGGCGTGCCGGTTTGGGCGGCCCACCGGGCCCTCACCGATTGCATCTACCTGGCGCAGGTCTTTGAGCGTTGCGAGGACCTGGAGGACCTCCTTCTCCAGGCGATGGAGCCGCGCCGCCTCTACCGCGCTCGTCTCTCCTATGAAGAACGCCATAAGGCCCGCGAGGCGGGCTTCCGCTGGAATCAACCGGTGAGCGGAGCCTGGAGCCGGCGCCTGTCTGACCGCGAGGTGGCCCTATTGCCCTTCCCTGTCGTTCCGGTCGATGAGGCTGCGGAATTGCGCAGCGCCTGATTTGCTTCAACAAGAGGAAGCGGATCCACTCATTTCAAGGAGCAGCTGAGCCTTCTCTCCATCGTGGTGGGTGAGCTCTGGTCAGTTCCATGTCTGTGCATGCTCGCGGTCATCCCTCTAGGCCCTGCGCCCTGAGCAAGGTTCAGCGCTGGCAGCGCAGCCGCACCTGGGCCCGCTTAATTCGCGAAGCAGAAGCCCTCTGGCATGTGGATGTGCGCGAACTCCATCGTTTGGCTGCGCTGGAGTTGTCGCAGCTGCTGGAGGAGGTGCCGCCGGGATTGCGTCCCAGGGTGAACCGTTGGCTGCAGGGGTATCACGTTCACACGCGACTGGAGCCCGATTCGAGGGAGTAAAGCCTCAGCTTTTTGGACCAAACACAAAAAAACCACCTCTGGGGGAGGTGGTTTTGGCGGAAGTTGCCGGTGATCAAATCGGAGCGGCGGGATTTGAACCCACGACCCCCACTACCCCAAAGTGGTGCGCTACCAAGCTGCGCTACGCCCCGGCGAGAAAGAAGCTATCACAGCGCTTTGCCGCGTTTCGAGCGGATTTTTCGCAGCATTCGCCGGGTCAGTTGATCGCGGTTCAGGCCCGCGTAGCCCCAGAGGCGCAGGGCGCGAGCGAGCTCCCTTAATTCCCGCAGATTCATCGAGGCCAGGCGCAATTCAGGCACCTTCTGCCAGGCGGTGGCGGTCGGCGGCAGAGCACTGCCCACGCCGCCCGGCTTCAGGCTTGAGAGGGCACCGTCGGCCATCCACTCAGGCACCAGCACAAACAGAACGGCCAGCAGCCCGTAGAGCTCCACCAATCCGCGGGGAAGGGGGTGCAATTGCCGAGGGGCGTTGTTCTCAGCCGATTCGGTAATGGGTCTTGGCTCCGCGTCAGCGCCGGCGCCATTGTTCCGCAAGCCAGGCGTTCCCCCAAGGGGGGCAGAGCCAGAGCTGTCTGCCTAGATCAGGTCAGCCGGGCGCGCCTGAAGCGGTTTGGGGCGCTCCAGGGCGGGCTGCTCTTTCCAGAGCATCGGTGGCTCGGTGCTGGGCGCCAGGCGGACATACCAAAACACCAGGGCAAAGACCAGCCCCAAGGTGGCCAGGATGCCGATGATCACGGTTCGATCCGGTAAGGGGTTCATCAGACCTGATCCACCCGTAGGCACTGCATCCGCATCGGCAGTTGCTCCAGCGTGAGCTCATCGCCACGCAGGATCATCTCCATGCCATCACTGCTGTAGCGAACGCCAGGTTCGTTGCTTTGCAGCCGAAAAAAGGTTCTGCGGTATCCACCGCTGATGAGGGAGGCCTGGGATTGATTGCGCTCGATCACCAGCATTCCCTTGTCATGGCAGAGGTAGCGATCCTTGATCGCGTAGTCCTCCCACCAGGGGGACTGCATGGCCTGAGCCATCAGCAAGGCAAGTCCGAACATCAAAGGCGAATTGGGCTGTTGTCTCCCCGCAGAACGCAGTGGCTGATGCTCCAGTCGTAGTTCTGCCAGACCGCCGCGGGGAGTTTGTAGTGACAGCCCTCCCACTGCTCATCGAGCAAGACCCCCTGGGGTTGTGCGGAGCAGTAGGGGCGGCTGCCTGGACGGGCCAGGTACTGCTGGTGATAGCCCTCGGCGAAGAAAAAGGGTTTGCCCAGGGCAATTTCCGTGGTGATGGCTCCTTTGCCGGAGCCATTCAGCAGCTGCTGGTAGCGATCAGATGAGGCCTTGGCGACCGCCAGGAGCTTGGGCTCGTTGACGTAGATCGATGAGCGGTACTGGGTACCGGTGTCGTTGCCCTGGGCCATCCCCTGGGTTGGGTTGTGGCATTCCCAGAAGAGCTTCAGGAGATCACTGAAATCAATGGCGTTGACATCCCAAACCACACGTACGACTTCGGTGTGACCGGTTCGGCCGGAGCAGACCTCCTCATAGGTCGGGTTCGGGGTGTAGCCACCGGCGTAGCCCACCGCGGTCGTGATCACCCCGGGCAAGCGCCAGAACCCCTTCTCCGCGCCCCAGAAACAGCCGCAGCCAAAGAGGGCTTCCTGCTGACTGGTGCTCAACGGAGCCTTCAGCGCTGTACCCAGGACCACGTGGCGATCCGCCGTCGCGATCGGATCGGGGCGTCCTGGTAGGGCCGCTTCTGGTGCAATCAGGTTTGTCTTTGATCCACCCATGCCCTGAAACAGTCCGAACACCACAACAGCCTTTGCTGGCCAGAGCCTAGGAAGTTCAACCCTCGGTCGAAGTCGATTCCAGGGCGATGTGAT
Source organism: Vulcanococcus sp. DEBay_Sum29NL08_54 (assembly GCF_017859255.1). Classification (NCBI taxonomy): domain Bacteria; kingdom Bacillati; phylum Cyanobacteriota; class Cyanophyceae; order Synechococcales; family Synechococcaceae; genus Vulcanococcus; species Vulcanococcus sp. DEBay_Sum29NL08_54. The sequence continues at coordinate 74,221 of NZ_JAFMNJ010000006.1, read as the reverse complement.
TGAGCAGGGTTGTGGTGAAGGTGAAGAGCAAAAACGGCAGGGACAGCACCAGGATCAGCCCAACGCCCACCAGGGCCACGATCGGTTTGCTGGCGCCCATGAGCGCGAGTCCGGCCGCCAGGCTGACAAAGATGACCAGCATCCAAATCAGGATCTGGCCGTAGATATCGCCAAAGGTCAGGGTGCAGCGCAGGCGGTAGGCAGAGCTGGTGAGCATGGGGGCGCTCAGCGGAGGCGTCCCTCCAGCTAAGCGAGCTCAAGCGGGCTTGTCCTGGGATGTTGCAAGAACGATGCTGTCCTTCAAGCCACGCGCGTGAGTTGTTCCTCCGCCTGTTCCCGCTCCCAGAGCCTGCGGTAGGTGCCGGCTTCCTCGAGGAGCGCGTTGTGGTGTCCCTGCTGCACCAGGCGCCCCTCGTCCAGGACAAGGATTCGATCACAGGCCGCTGCCGCTGAGAGTTGGTGGCTGATCATCAAGATCGTTCGGTCCCGCTGGGCGCGAATCGAGCTCAGGATGTCGGCGGCCGTGTTGTTGTCCACGCTGGCCAGGGCGTCATCGAGCACCAAGAGCGGGGCTTGAACCAGCAGGGCACGACCCAGGGCTGTGCGCTGGCGCTGTCCGCCACTCAGGGTGATGCCGCGCTCCCCTACGAGGGTTTCGTAGCGATCGGGGAAGCCCCGCACATCAGCGGCCAGTCGCGCCTGCTCCGCTGCCTGCTCGATCCGCGCTTGATCCGCGTCTGGTTCTCCATAGCGGAGGTTGTCGGCGAGGCTCGCAGTGAAGAGGTAGCCCTCCTGGGGGACCAGGGCGACCTGTTGGCGGAGCTGCTCGAGGTCGAGGGCTGTGATGTCAGTCCCATCGAGGTACAACTGCCCTTCAGGCACGTCCACCATCCGGCCCAGGGCCCTGGCCAAGGTGGTTTTGCCGCATCCCACGGGTCCGACAACGGCCACGAGCTCCCCTGGGGCAAGGCGGAAGCTGACGTCCTCAAGGGTGTTGCGCTCCGCGTCGGGGTAACGCAGGGTGAGGCCTCGGGCTTCGATCCCAGCGGCTTGGCTGCCCGTCCGTTGAGGGACTGGCTTTGGTGCCTCAGGGGATTGGATGCGCGGCGTCCGGCGCAGCAGCTCTTCGACGCGCTCCAGGCTCACCTGGCCGGTCTGGAAGGTATTCAGCGTGAATCCCAGAAGGGCCGTAGGGAAGACCAGTCGCTCGACATAAAGGATCAAGGCCACCAAATCCCCGATGGAGAGGCGACCGCTCTCCAGTTGCCCGCTGCCGAGGGCGAGCAGCAACAGCAAACTGACCGACGAGATGCCCTCCAGGAGAGGGAAGAGCGTGCTGCGGGTGCGGGCTAACTGGAGAGCGTCATCCCGGTAACGCTTGTTGCGCCGCTCGAAGGCCTCCCGCTCGGTGCGTTCTTGGCCATAGATCTTGATGGCGCTGATGCCGGAGAGGTCCTCCTGGATCAGATCGCTCAATTCCCCGAGCGCTTCCTGCTGACGGCGCTGTTGCCGCATCATCCGGCCGCCGAAGAGTCGAACGGTGGTCAACATCAAGGGGTAGAGCCCCACCGCCGCCAGGCTGAGCAGTGGGTCGATGGCGAGCATCGCCGGCAGCGTCAGGGCGTAGGCGAGGGCGGTGTTCGTGAGGCTGAGCACCGCAAAGCCCAGCAGGCGCCGCACGTTCTCCACATCACTGGTGGCTCGGCTGATTACTTCGCCGCTGCCGGTGCTCTGCACCCAACCGGGCTCCTGGCGGAGCATGTGATCAAAGATCTTCTGCTTCAGCTGGGCCTCCACCTGCCGGCCCACTCCGAAGACCAGCATTCGCGAGACCAGCCGGACGCCCCCCATGAGGGTCGCCAGCACGACGATGATTCCCGCCTGCCGCAGCACGTCGCTGTAGGTGAAGCCGTCCTGGAGGTCATCGATGACGCCCCGCACCATCAGCGGGATCGTGACGCTCAAGAGGTTGACGACCACTAGGGCGGCGACGCCCAGAAGCACCGTGCGCCGATAGGGCCGCAGGTAGCGCTGGATCAGTCCGAAGCGGATCGCCGCCATGGATCAAGGCAAGGTTTCGCCAACCTAGGCAGCGACCCCAGAACAGCGTTGTTGAGCGATGCTGTGCCGGCGCACCCTCAGTCGGCTCGATGGACGAGAACCAGCAGTCTCATCCTCTTTATGGAACCGAACGCGACCTGGTGGACCGGTTGTTGGCCACTGAGGCACCTGCTGATGCTGATCTGGTGGAGCTGGGTCGCCTGTTGATGCGTTACGAGGGATTTCCCGGGGCCCTGGATCTTCAGGAGGATCTCCAGAAGACCCTGCGTCTGTGGGGCTTAAGCCGCGAGCAACTGCATCAGCGCACGCGGGCGATCTGGGCTGGCGGCTATCGGCCGGGGGCTGAAGCGGCACCTCAGGCCGTCGGATCTGGTTTTGACACGTCCGATCAGGACAGTCCCTGAGCCTTGTTTTTGCTAGAGACCAATTTCGTTCTTGCGTTTTGATGACAGCCCCCCAGTCCTGGTCGGCCCTTCTCGATCAACTCCTGCGCGGTGAGTCGTTGCAGGGATCGCAGGCACGCGATCTGATGGAGGCCTGGCTGTCTGAACAGCTCGAGCCCGTTCAAACGGGCGCCTTCCTCGCGGCCCTTCGCTCCAAGGGGATGAACGGTGAGGAGCTGGCGGCCATGGCTGAGGTCCTGCGCGCTGCTGCACCCCTGCCCTGTGCCCGGCCTGACCTTGAACTGGTGGATACCTGTGGCACCGGTGGGGATGGGGCCAACACGTTCAACATCTCGACGGCCGTTGCTTTTGTGGCCGCCGCCTGTGGGGCCCAGGTCGCGAAGCACGGAAACCGCAGTGCCAGCGGCAAGGTCGGCTCTGCCGATGTTCTGGAAGCGGTTGGACTGAACCTCAAAGCTCCAACCGACGTGGTGGTTCAGGCACTCAATGCCGCCGGCGTCACCTTCTTATTTGCTCCGGGCTGGCATCCCGCCTTGGTTGGACTGGCCCCCCTGCGCCGGGCCCTGGGGGTGAGAACGGTGTTCAACCTGCTGGGTCCCCTGGTCAATCCCCTCAGGCCGGACTATCAGGTCCTTGGTGTCGGAGCAGCGGAGTTGCTCGATCCCATGGCCGATGCCTTAGCCCGCTTGGGCTGCCGCCGTGCCGTCGTGGTCTTTGGCCATGGCGGGCTCGATGAAGCATCCCTTTCTGGCCCGAGTGAGTTGCGTCTGATCCAGGACGGACAGGTGGAACGCCAGCTCTTGGATCCCCAGACGCTGGGCTTGAGCCTCGCTCCGATGGAGGCCCTCCGGGGTGGAGAACTGGAGGACAACGCTCGGATCCTGGAGGCCGTGCTCCAGGGCCAGGGGAGCCAGGCGCAACAGGATGTGGTGGCCCTGAACGCGGCCCTGGTGATCTGGGCCGCTGGCTTGGCTGACTCCGTTGCGGCAGCCCTGCCTCTGGCGCAGGCCGCCATGGAGAGTGGAGCCGCCTACGCGCGGCTGCGCAGCCTCAGTCAGGCCCTGGCTTAGAACTCCCTTAAGGGAAGATGTCGGCATGAGCAGCTCACCCACCCCTCAACCAGCCCTTCTTGTGTTGGCTGACGGCCTGGTGTTGCGTGGTGAAGCCTTTGGCGCCAGAGCGACGGCCTTCGGTGAAGTGGTCTTCAACACCGGTATGACCGGTTACCAGGAGGTCATGACCGACCCCAGCTATTCCGGGCAGTTGGTCACCTTCACCTATCCCGAACTGGGCAATACCGGGGTCAACGGCAGTGATCAAGAGGCCGATGTCCCCCATGTTCGCGGTGTGATCGCCCGTCAGTTGGCTCCCACCCAGAGCAGCTGGCGCAGTGAAGGCAGCCTCGAGGCCTGGTTAGAGCAACACGGCGTGGTCGGCATCTCCGGCATTGATACCCGCTCCCTGGTGCGCCACCTGCGCGAGGGCGGTGCCATGAACGGTGCCATCAGTACTGACGGCAGCACGCCCCAGCAGTTGCTGGAGCGGGTCCAGGCGATGCCGTCAATGGCTGGTTTGAACCTGGCGAAGGACGTCTCCACCAGGGAGCCCTACACCTGGTCATCCCTTTGCCCTGCTGCCTTCGATCAACGGCTCCAGGACAACCCCGCGACCCCGTACAAGGTCGTGGCGATCGACTTCGGCATCAAACGGGCCATCCTCGAACGGTTGGTGGCCCATGGCTGCGATGTCACGGTGCTGCCGGCCGACGCCACCTTGGAGCAGGTGCTCGAGCGCCAGCCTGAAGGTGTTTTCCTCTCCAACGGCCCTGGCGACCCCTCGGCTGTGACCAGTGGGATCAACCTGGCGAAGTCGTTGGTTGAGCAGGAGGCACTGCCCCTGTTCGGGATCTGCCTGGGGCACCAGATCCTGGGTCTAGCCCTTGGTGGAAGCACGTTCAAGCTTGGCTATGGCCACCGCGGTCTGAACCACCCGTGCGGGACCACCGGTGTGGTGGAAATCACCAGCCAAAACCACGGTTTCGCCTTGGACGCTGACTCGCTCCCGGCCGATCAGATGGAGGTCACCCATCTGAATCTCAACGATCGAACCGTTGCGGCCTTTGCCCATCGCCAGAAGCCGATCTTCGGGGTGCAGTACCACCCAGAGGCCAGTCCTGGCCCCCACGATGCCGACCATCACTTCGGCCGTTTCGCCGCGCTGATGAGCGAGCGACGGGGCTGATCGATCGCAGTTTGTTGCGGTCGTGCCCGTTTCGAAAACCCTCACTACACTGCGATCGCCAGTGACGTCAGAGGTCAGCAGCCATCACTGATCTGCAGCGATTGACCGTCTCTCTACGCGGTGGTTTTGAACAGCAGGACGGATGTCTCCTGTTCAGCTTCACCGGGCAGTTGGATGCTTACTCCGAGAAGCAATTTCTCGCCTTTATCAACGACCACCTCACCAGCACCCCGCAGCCGCTGGTGCTGGACCTGAGCAAGATCGATTTCATCGATTCCTCGGGTCTCGGTGCCCTGGTGCAGTTCGCTAAACACTGCAACGACCAGAAGATCCAGTTCTTAGTGGTCGGCAATGCCAGGGTCGTCCAGACGGTGAAACTGGTAAGGCTTGAGGAGTTTCTCCATCTCCAGCCAGACCTCAACACCGCCCTCGGAGCCATCGCCGCCTAATTCGGCAGCCTGGCTGACCCAACTCCAAGCACCGGGATGGCCCGGGGAGTTGGGTCCGCTTCAGCTGGCCTGGCTAGGGGATGCGGTCTGGGAGTTGCACCAGCGCATGCGCCGCTGCCGCCAGCCGGGACGCAGTTCCGATTTGCATCGAGCCGTTGTGGCGGATGTCCGCGCAGATGCCCAGGCGGAGGCCCTCGATCGCCTGCAGGAGAAGGGATTGCTCCAGGAGGCCGAACTGGAGTGGGTGCGGCGTGGACGCAATAAAGCGGGTCGTGGGCCCCGCAAGGGAGAGGCTGGTGTCTATGGCAAGGCCACGGGATTTGAGACAATGGTGGGCTGGCTCTTTCTGCAGAACCCCAGCCGCCTTGCACAGCTGCTGGCAGAACTCGAGGACGCCGACCGATAACCCCTTTGCCTGACAACCATGAGCCCCCGTTTTGATCGTCGTAAGGACCAGCGCTCGGGCCCAGGCGGAGGGAAGCCACCCCGCGGCGGCGGACGGTTTGCCGATGATCGATCCGGTGGCGAGCGTCGCGGCGACCGTTTTGGCGGCGAGCGTTTCGGATCGGATCGGGGTGGCAACCGCTTTGGCGGGGACGAGGCCGGCGGTGGACGTCCGGGATACCGCTCCGGTGGCCGTCCTGGAGGTCGTCCTGGCGACCGATCTGGCTTCCGTGGCGGTTCGTCCCGTCCGTTTTCTCCCCGCGGCGAATGGCGTCCCGACGGAGAACAGCGCGGTGGTGGTGGCGAGAGACGTGAGCGCTTCTCCCGTTCGGAAGGCCGCCCCGATAGCCGGGGTGAGGCCTCCAGTCGGCCCGAGCGCCGCGGCCCGCGACCCCAGGGCCGCCCGTTTTTGAAGGGACGCTCCTCTGATCGCTTCCGCGACGAGGCTCAAGAGTCCGGCCGGGACGGTTACCGCCCTGGCGGCAAGGGGCGTTTTGGGGGTCGTCGCGACGAGCAGGGTGGCGGGCGCAAGCCGTTCTCCCGTGATCGCGACCAGGCCAAGCCCATCGCCGTCGAGGTTCCCGTTGGTGAGGCCGAACGGTTCAACGCCTATCCCGCCGATGATTTGATCTGGGGGCGCCATGCGGCCCAGGCAGCCCTGGAGAGCGGCCGTCCCGTGCACCGCATCTGGTGCACCCCGGAAATGCGTTTTCAGCCCCGTTTCCTTCAGTTGCTGCGGGAAGCCAAGTCCGGCGGCGTGCTGGTGGAGGAGGTCACCTGGTCGCGTCTCGGCCAGCTGACCAATGGGGCGGTGCACCAGGGCATCGTCATGCAGGCTGCGGCCGCCGACACCCTGGATCTGGGCACCCTGATCGATGGCTGCCGCGACCTGGGTGAGCCCCCGCTGCTGATGGCCCTCGACGGCATCACCGATCCCCACAACCTTGGGGCCATCGTCCGCAGCGCAGAAGCCCTCGGCGCCCATGGACTGGTGTTGCCCCAACGCCGCAGTGCCGGTCTGACCGGTTCCGTCGCCAAGGTGGCTGCTGGAGCCCTGGAGCACCTGCCCGTGGCCCGAGTGGTCAACCTGAACCGCGCCCTCGACAGTCTGAAGAACGAGGGCTATCGGGTGATTGGTCTGGCGGGAGAGGGCAGTGTTGCCCTGAGTGAGGCTGACCTGGACGGTCCCCTGGTGGTGGTGACTGGCTCAGAAGGGGATGGTCTCTCGATGCTGACCCGCAAGCACTGCGATCAGCTGGTGCGGATCCCGATCCGTGGCGCTACCCCCAGCCTGAACGCCTCGGTCGCCACCGCGATGGTTCTTTATGAGGTGGCCCGTCGCGGCTGGATGAAGCAGATCTCGGGGGCCGCGCCGGCCCCGCGGATCGTGCGTCCTCAGTTGCCAACGCCTGCCCCCCTGGAGCTGCCGGAAGAAGGCAGTGCAGAAGCGACCTCCGCCGTTCCCGAGGACGACATCGTTCTCAGTCCCGCTGAAGAGGCCCGTGCCGATCAGCTGGTGGCCGATGTGATGGCTGAGTTCCAGGGGGATTCAGCTGCGGTTGTCGAACAGACCGATGGGGCCGATGGGACGGATCCAACCGCGACGTTCTCCTCCGACATCAAGCTCTGAATGCTGCGCTTGCCCATTCCGGAGCCAGAATGGTGTTATCGCCTCCCGTCTGGATGACGCCCCTTCTTCGGCCTCTGCGCAGCATTGCCAATGGGTTTGGTCTGGCTTGGTGGGCCCGCGTTGAAACGAGGCGACCGGATGTGACCTACTGGTTTGGTCCCTACATCCGGCGCAGCAGCCTTGAGGCTGCGCTGCCTCCTTTTCTGGCTGACCTCCGCAGCGAAGGAGCTGCTGAGGTCAACCACTCCCTGATCAAGACCCGGCGCGCCGAGCCCCTGACCATTGCGGCCGAGGGTTAGCTCACGGGTTGGCTGATAGCGTCAACCCTTGGTTTGGACCTGGGTTTGATGGGTATCGCCGAGTGGCGCGACCAGCTCAAAAGCGGCGACGTGTCCGCCCGTGAGCTCACGGACCATCACCTCAGCCGCATCGAGGCGGTTGAGCCCAGCGTTAAGGCCTACACCGAGGTCACGGCTGAACGGGCCCGTGCCGATGCCGACCGCATTGATGCCCTGAGGGCCTCTGGTGCTGAGCTCCCGCCCTTGGCGGGTGTTCCCCTGGCGATCAAGGACAACCTCTGCACCCGCGGGATCCGAACGACCTGCTCCAGCCGGATGCTGGAGAACTTCGTTCCCCCCTATGAGTCCACGGTGACCGATCGGCTCTGGGGTGCCGGCGCAGTCCTGCTTGGCAAAACCAATCTCGACGAGTTCGCCATGGGCAGCTCGACCGAGACCTCAGTCTTCGGCCCAAGCCGCAACCCCTGGAACACGGACAAGGTTCCCGGGGGCAGTTCCGGTGGCAGTGCCGCCGCCGTAGCAGCTGGTGAGTGTGTCGGTTCCCTGGGATCAGACACCGGCGGCTCCATTCGCCAGCCCGCCTCCTTCTGCGGGGTGGTGGGCCTCAAACCCACCTACGGCCGTGTCAGCCGCTATGGCTTGGTGGCTTTCGCCAGCTCCCTGGATCAGGTGGGTCCCTTCGCCAACAGCGTCTCGGATGCCGCCGAGTTGCTCCAGGTGATCGCCGGTGAGGATCCCCGCGATTCGACCTGTCTGAAGGCCCCCGTTCCCGATTACCGGGCGGCCTTTACCCAACCGGTGGCGGGGCTGCGTGTGGGCATCGTGCGGGAGTGTTTTGAAGCCGAGGGCCTGCACCCTGAGGTCAAAGCCTCGGTGATGGCCGCTGCGGCCCAACTCGAGGCCCTGGGCTGTGACCTCGTTGATGTCAGCTGCCCCCGCTTCAACGACGGCATCGCCACCTACTACGTGATTGCCCCCTCGGAGGCGTCCGCCAACCTGGCCCGCTACGACGGCGTGAAGTACGGCTACCGGGCTGAGGATGCCGCGAGCCTGGCGGAGATGACCTCCCGCAGCCGTGCCGAAGGCTTCGGTGACGAGGTCAAGCGCCGGATCCTGATTGGCACCTATGCCCTCTCGGCCGGCTACGTGGATGCCTACTACAAAAAGGCGCAGCAGGTCCGCACCCTGATTCGCCGTGACTTCGACGCCGCCTTTGGTCAGGTGGATGTGTTGCTCACCCCCACTTCACCCACCACTGCCTTTGGCTTCGGCGCCCACGCTGAAGACCCCCTGGCGATGTACTTGGCTGACCTGTTGACCATTCCCGCCAACATGGCCGGTCTGCCGGCCATCAGCCTCCCCTGCGGTTTTGATGGGGCTGGTCTGCCCATTGGCGTGCAGCTCATCACCGGTGTTCTTCAAGAGGAGCGCCTGCTCCAGGTCGCTTATCACTACGAGCAGGCCGCGCGCGTGATGGACAAGCGTCCCCAGGCGTCCTTGGTGCCCTGATCCCTAGTGGTGGCGTGCCGGGCTGAAGAAGTGGTGGCTTAGACCCTGAATCTGGTGTTGCCGGCTTAGCCTGGACTCAGCCTCGGCTCCACCGCTTTCTTCGCGCTTGGCCTTCGTCCCCCTCCATAACCACAGCGACTACAGCCTTCTGGATGGGGCAAGTCAGCTGCCGGCCATGGTGAAGCGGGCTGAGGAGCTGGGAATGCCGGCGATCGCCCTGACCGATCACGGTGTGATGTACGGCGCGATTGAGCTGCTGAAGCTCTGCCGCGGCAGTTCCGTGAAGCCGATCATCGGCAACGAGATGTATGTCATCAATGGCTCCATTGATGACCCCAACCCACCGAAGAAGGAGCGCCGCTACCACCTGGTTGTCCTGGCCAAGAACGCGGTGGGCTATCGCAATTTGGTCAAGCTCACCAGCATCAGCCACCTGCGGGGCATGCGCGGGCGGGGCATTTTCTCCAGAGCTTGCATCGATAAGCCGACCCTCGAGCGCCATAGCGAGGGCCTGATCATTGCCACCGCCTGTCTGGGCGGTGAAATCCCCCAGGCGATCCTGCGGGATCGCCCCGATGTGGCCCGGGATGTGGCCCGTTGGTACCAGGGGGTCTTTGGCGACGACTTCTACCTCGAGATTCAAGACCACGGCTCCCCGGAAGATCGGATCGTCAATGTGGAGATGGCGAAGATCTCCAAGGAATTGGGGATTCCGTTGGTGGCGACCAACGATGCCCACTACCTCACCAGCAATGACGCCGAGGCCCACGACGCCCTGCTGTGCGTGCTGACGGGCAAGTTGGTCACCGATGAGAAGCGTCTTCGCTACACGGGGACGGAGTTCATTAAGAGCGAGCAGGAAATGCTCGGACTCTTCGCGGACCACCTGGAGCCCGAGGTGGTGGCCGAGGCCGTTGCCAATACGGCCCTGGTGGCCGAGAAGGTCGAGGACTACGACATCCTTGGGCGCTATCAAATGCCCCGCTTCCCAATCCCCGAGGGGCACACCCCGGTGAGTTATCTGCGGGAGGTGACCGAGCAGGGACTACGCGCGCGCCTGGGGCTTCCGGAGGGCAGCGGTTTCGAGGCCACCTATGGCGAACGCCTCGATTTCGAGCTCCAGGTGATGGAGCAAATGGGCTTCCCGACCTATTTCCTGGTGGTTTGGGACTACATCCGCTTTGCCCGAGACAACGGCATCCCGGTGGGCCCTGGTCGCGGTTCCGCCGCCGGCTCCTTGGTGGCCTACGCCCTCGGCATCACCAACATTGATCCGGTCACTAACGGTCTGCTCTTCGAGCGCTTCTTGAATCCAGAGCGCAAGTCGATGCCTGATATCGACACGGACTTCTGCATCGAGCGACGTGGTGAGGTGATCGACTACGTCACCGAGCGCTATGGCGAAGACAAGGTCGCCCAGATCATCACCTTCAACCGGATGACCTCCAAGGCCGTCCTCAAGGATGTGGCCCGGGTGCTGGATATCCCCTACGGCGATGCCGATCGTCTCGCCAAGTTGATTCCGGTGGTGCGCGGCAAACCCGCCAAGCTCAAGGAGATGATCGGTGAGGAATCACCCGCCCCTGAGTTCCGCGAGAAGTACCTCGGCGATCCCGCAGTGAAGCGCTGGGTCGACATGGCGATGCGCATTGAGGGAACCAACAAAACCTTTGGCGTCCACGCTGCGGGTGTGGTGATCGCCGCCGATCCCCTCGATGAAGTCGTTCCGCTGCAACGCAACAACGACGGTCAGGTGATCACCCAGTACTTCATGGAAGACGTGGAGTCCATGGGTCTGTTGAAGATGGACTTCCTGGGGTTGAAAAACCTCACGATGATCGACAAAACCGTCGATCTGGTGCAGCAGAGCTCAGGGGTCAGCATCGATCCCGATGCCCTTCCCTTGGATGACGAAGGCACCTTTGGCCTGCTGGCGCGCGGAGACCTGGAGGGCATTTTTCAGCTGGAATCCAGTGGGATGCGCCAGATCGTGCGGGACCTCAAGCCCTCCTCCCTGGAGGACATCTCATCGATCCTGGCCCTCTACCGACCGGGCCCGCTCGACGCGGGGCTGATTCCCAAATTCATCAACCGCAAGCACGGCCGCGAGGCGATTGATTTCGCCCACGCCAAGTTGGAGCCGATCCTGCAGGAGACCTACGGGATCATGGTTTACCAGGAGCAGATCATGAAGATCGCTCAGGATCTGGCGGGCTATTCCCTTGGAGAGGCGGATCTTCTCCGCCGGGCCATGGGTAAGAAGAAAGTCTCGGAGATGCAGAAGCACCGAGACATCTTTGTCAAAGGTGCAAGTGAGCGCGGTGTCGACGCCAAGATCGCCGATGAGCTCTTCGACCAGATGGTGCTCTTCGCGGAGTACTGCTTCAACAAGAGCCATTCCACCGCCTATGGCGCGGTGACGTATCAGACCGCCTACCTCAAGGCCCACTACCCCGTTGCCTATATGGCGGCGCTGCTCACGGTGAATGCCGGCAGCACCGACAAAGTGCAGCGCTACATCTCCAATTGCAATGCAATGGGGATCGAGGTCATGCCCCCCGATGTGAATGCCTCCGGGATTGACTTCACCCCCGTCGGCGATCGCATCTTGTTTGGCCTCTCGGCCGTGCGCAATCTCGGCGAGGGTGCGATTCGTGCCCTGCTGGAGGCCCGCAGCAGTGACGGTCCCTTCCAGTCCCTTGCCGATCTCTGTGATCGCATTCCCGGCACCACCTTGAACCGCCGCTCCCTGGAAGCGTTAATCCATTGCGGTGCCATGGACGCCCTCGAGCCGGAGGCCAACCGGGCTCAGCTGATGGCCGATCTGGATTTGATCGTTGATTGGGCCTCGTCCCGCGCCCGCGACCGCGCCAGTGGCCAGGGCAATCTCTTTGACCTGTTTGCGGCTCCAGCCAGCGGGGATGCAGAGGAGACCCAGGGGGGTGGATCTGACCTGAGCACCGCCCCCAAGGCGGCACCGGTCAAGGACTATCCGCCCACCGAAAAGCTCAGGCTCGAGAAGGAATTGGTGGGTTTCTATCTCTCTGATCACCCGCTCAAGCAGCTGACCCGACCGGTCCAGTTGCTTTCACCCGTCGGCCTGGGTGGCCTCGAGGAGCAGGCCGATAAGGCGCGGGTCAGCGTCGTTGGCATGGTCTCAGGCCTACGCCCGGTGACCACGCGCAAGGGGGATCGGATGGCGGTCCTGCAGCTGGAGGATCTCAGCGGCAGTTGTGAAGCGGTGGTCTTCCCCAAGACCTACGCCCGCCTTTCGGATCACCTGATGGTCGATGCCCGGCTGCTGGTCTGGGCCTCCGTCGACCGGCGCGATGAACAGGTCCAGCTGATCGTGGACGACTGCCGTGTCATCGACGAGCTCCAGTTTCTTGTGGTGGAACTGGATGGACCGCAGGCCAGCGACATCGCCATTCAGCACAAGCTGCGGGAATGCCTGAACCAGCACCGCACCGAGAAAGACGAGGGAGGTGTTCGTGTCCCTGTCGTGGCGATGGTCAAGGACCAAAGCCAGGTGCGCTACGTGCGCCTGGGCCACCAGTTCTGCGTGCGCGACAGTCGTGCCGCCCTCAGCAGTCTGGAGGCCCAGGCCTTCCGGGCCCGGCTCAGCTCGAAGCTGGTGGCCGCTTAACGGAGTTGCGCAGCCGGCTGATGTTCACGCCGATCTGCTCGAATCCCAGCAGGGTTCCTGCTGAGGTTTCCCAACTGGCTGACAAGACCCCGTAGCTCAATCCGAGCAGGCCCAACAGGAAAAATCCCCCAGACGTCACCAGGGTGGCGGCGGGGGGAATGTCCAGAATTCCACGGCTGACCACCACATAGCTCACGATGAAGGTGGCCATGCCCATCACCGTGGGAATGCCGGTGGCGATGCCCACCCGCCGCGCCATTCGATTGGCGACGGCCGGTGGGATGGCTTGTGGGTTGGTCGGCTTGGAGCGACCCTGGGCTGCTTTGGATTGGCTCGGGGGAACGCTTGGCGCGAGTCCGCCGCCGCCCTTCTGCGGGCGGGAGCGGTTTTTCCCCTCGTTTGCCATCTCAGCCGCGGATGCCGAGCTTTTTGATCAGGTCGGAATAGCGCTGCTCGCTGTTGCTGCGCAGGTAGCTGAGGAGGCGCTTGCGGCGGCCGATCATCTTCAGCAGACCCTGGCGGGACGAGAAGTCATGGATGTTGCCCTGCAGGTGACCACTCAGCTTGCTGATGCGCTCGCTCAGCATCGCCACCTGAACTTCCACGGAACCGGTGTCGGTGCCATGGGTCTGGTGAGCGTTGATTAGTTCCTGCTTCTTGGTGGTGTCGAGCGGCATGCGCGGCGTCTGGCCCTGACGGTGCAAACAACCAACTTACTGCCCCGTGGGACACCCAGGTCTCAGGCCACGTCGCGGGAGAGATAGCGCAGGCTTTCCCGCAGCCAGGCGTCGCCGTCCTCCCCAAGTTCAGGGCCCTGTGGGCTGATCGCCCGCAGGGCCCGGTTGATCTCCAGGGCTTCGTAGCCGAGCGCCGAAAGGGTGAGCTGAACCTCTTCCCGAACGCCCGCGGCCGGCCCCTCTCCGCTGTCGCTGACCTGCAGATCGTCCGACTGGCTCAACTGCAGGCTTTCCCCGTAGCGCTGCTGGAGCCGGGTGCGCAGTTCCACCGAGAGCCGCTCGGCGGTGCGCTTCCCCACCCCCGGCGCCTGGCAGAGCTGGCGAAGATCGGCCTGCACAATTGCGCGCACCAGCTCCTCGCAACTCAGTTGCCCAAGCAGCCCCAGGGCCATCTGGGGGCCGACGCCGCTGACGGCCACCAGTTCGCGGAAGAGATCGCGCTCATGGCGTGCACAGAAGCCATAGAGCGTCCAGCTGTCCTCGCGGATGACCTGGTGGACATGCAGGGCGGCCTCGGTGCCGTTTCCTCCGAGCTGATCCCAGTGGCGACGGGGCATCTGGACCTCGTAGCCCACCCCTGAGCAGACGAGTAGGACCCCGAATCGGTTGTTCAGGTGCCAGCGATCGGCGAGTTGCCCTTGCAGCCAGCCGATCATGGGGAGACGCTTACTGCCCGCCATGCTGCCCGGTCTGACCGCCCAGGCTGATCGCCTTGCACCACTTTCTCGCCTGTTGACCTGGGCTTTGGCCCTGCTGTTGTCAGCCGTGTTGGCCCTCGGGCTGGGTGGATGTGGCGGTTCTGGTCAGCCCCCCCAGAAGGTGCTGCTCTCGGCCCTTGCGCTGCAGATCGATCTCACCCAGCGCTCCATCGCCGATGCCCTGACCCTGGATGCTTCTGGCCCACCCCAGGTCAGCCGGGTGCGGGTGGAATCCCAGGAGAGCCTCCCCATTGGCGGCGGCAAAGGCATCCATCTCACGGGGCGGTTTGATTGGCGGCTGGCCGGGGATCCCATTCGCGTCGATAGCGCCTTTGACCTGTATCTGCAGCGCGGTGAGCGGGGCCAGAGCTGGCGCTTGGCCCGGCCCAGTGGCAGTGAGGACGGCGCGACCCAGGACTGGTTGACCTATCCCCTTCCGCTGAAGGGTGAGCAGAGCTAGGCGGCTGGGCGTCGCTGCGGTTTCAGGCTCAGGAGCGTTGCGGCCAACACGAGCACTGCGGCCGTGGTGGTGTCGGGGTCGAGGGGTTCCTGGAAGAGCAGCCATCCCCACAGGGCAGCCAGCGGCACCTGGCCGTAGCTCATGGCCGTCGCTCGCGCCGCTGGCATCCCCAGTAATCCCTTGGTGATGCCGATCTGGCCCAGCTGGGTGAAGACCCCAACGCCGATTAAGGCCAGGAGTTCCCAGGTGCTTGGCCAAACCGGCTGCAGCAGCACCAGTGGCGCCGTCAGCACCAACCCCACCAGGGGGAAGTAAAAAACGATCACCAGGGGATGCTCGGTGCGGCCAAGGGCACGCACGCTGACGTAGGCACAAGCCGACAACAGCGCTCCCGCCAGGGCCAACAGCACGCCCCCCATGGGTAAGGGCGTGGCCTGAACCTGCAGTAATCGACTGCCGAGGGGCCCAAGCAGGCCCATGAGCTCCATCGGGTTGCTGAGGATCAGGACCGCGAGCCAGCCCAGCAGCGCGGCGATCCAAACCTTGGCCCCGAGTCTTTCCTTCAAGAGCAGCCAGGCCAGCAGTGCCGTGAAGGTGGGCTGCAGGTACTGAAGGACCGTGGCGGGTGCCAGGGGCAGTTGGGCCAGGGCTGCGAAGACGCAGAACAGGGCCCCCGTGCCGATGGCGCCCCGCAGGATCAGCAGCCCTTTGCGCTGTCCCCAGGGATCGAGACCGGCCTGCCGCAGCATCGCGACACTCAGCACCAGGCTGATGGCGGAGCGAGCCATCACCACCTCGGCCACAGGGATCCGGCCGCCCAGCGCTTTGACGCAGACCCCCATCAGGCTGAAGCTCAGCGTGCTGGACAGCATCCACAGGCCAGCCCTGCCATCCTGGAGCGTCACTTGCGCCCGGAGCGTGTCAGTCCCTCGCCTCCATCCCCGCACGATCGAGGCCGTTAAAGAGCGCGCTGACATCGTCGATGTGGTGGGCGAGCACGTTGTGCTCAAAAAGAAGGGCAGGGAATTCGTCGGGGTTTGCCCCTTCCACGACGACAAATCACCGTCGATGACGGTGTCACCGGCCAAGCAGTTCTACTACTGCTTCTCCTGTGGCGCCGGCGGCAACTCGATCAAGTTTTTGATGGAGTTGCAGCGTCAGAGCTTCAGTGACGTCGTCCTGGAGTTGGCGCGCAAGTACCAGCTTCCCGTGGAGACCCTGGAGGGTCCTCAGCAGGAACGGCTGCGGCAGCAGCTCTCGCGCCGGGATCAACTCCACAAGGCCCTCTCCCTGGCCGCTGGATGGTTCCGCTCACAATTGCGCGCTCCGGAGGGCGCCGCGGCCCTTGACTACCTCAAGACCAGCCGTGGTCTTGATGAGGCCACCCTTGAGGCCTTTGGTCTGGGCTATGCCCCGGAGCGATGGGATGGTCTGCTGAGCCATCTCCAACAGGTGGAGGGACTCAGTCCTGAGCTATTGGAGGCGGCCGGGCTGGTGGTGCCACGCCGCGGCGGGGATGGCTTCTATGACCGCTTCCGCCATCGGGTGATGGTTCCGATCGCGGATCGCCAGGGCCGAATCATTGGCTTTGGTGGCCGCAGCCTCGATGGCGGTGAGCCGAAGTACCTGAACTCTCCGGAGACGGAGGTGTTTGAGAAGGGCAAACACCTCTTTGGCCTCGATAAGGCTGTCAATGCGATCCGCAAGGCCGATCGCGCGGTCGTGGTGGAGGGCTATTTCGATGTCATCGCCCTCCATGCCGCGGGCATCACCAATGCGGTTGCGGCCCTCGGGACAGCCCTGAGCAATCAGCAGATCACCCAGCTCTGTCGCTGCTGCGACGGCAAACGGCTGATCCTGAACTTTGATGCCGATGGCGCTGGTGTCCGGGCCGCCCAGCGCGCCATTGGCGAGGTGGAGCAGTTGGCCCTGCAGGGGCAGCTGGAGTTGCGGGTTCTCCACCTGCCGAGCGGCAAGGACCCCGATGAATTCCTCAAGCAGCACGGCGCAGGGGACTACCGCTCCCTGCTGGATCAATCCCCCCTCTGGCTCGATTGGCAGATCGACCAGGTCCTGCACGGCTGCGACCTCAGCAAGGCCGACCAGTTCCAAAAGGCGGTCACGGATCTGGTGGCGCTGCTGGGCAAGCTGCCCGCCAGCGCCGTTCGCTCCCGCTACCTCCAGCAGGTGGCCGAGCGCCTCAGTGGTGGCCAGGCGCGGCTCGCTCTGCAGTTGGAGGACGACCTGCGCCAGCAGGTCAAAGGTCAGCGCTGGCATGGGCGCTCCCGCCGCTGGGAGCAGCCCGGTGAGGCGGGCCTGCGGGAGCGGGCCGAGGCCGAGGTCCTGCGCCTCTATCTCCACTGCCCGGCCTATCGCGGTCCGATCCGCGCTGAGTTGCGCCGCCGCGAGCTCGATGACTTCGCCATCGCCCATCACCGTCAGCTCTGGGCGGTGATCAGCTCCCTCGAGGAAGACAACCTCGGTGTTGGCCGGCTGGAGGCGATCAACCGTGGCAGTGAGGCCGGTTCCGATCTCGCGGACCTCGATCTGCCGCGGTTACTGAGCGATCAGCTGCTCTTGGCGGATGATCCCGACTCAGGACTGCCAACGGAATTGCTCGCCCGCCTGACTCCCCTGCTGGAGCCCAGCGACGTTCAGCGACTCGCCCTCAGCAACCCATCCTTGCAATTGCGTGGTGCCACGGCAGCCCTCGAGCGGCAGCGCAGCGTCAAACGCTGTCGTCACCTTCTGGATGCCTGGAGCAGTCAACGACTGGAGACCCTCGAGCGCTGTATCGCCCGTCTGCTCGATGACAGCCAGCAGCCGGATCCTGTTCCCCAGGGCGCCAGCCAGGACATGGAGGCCCGCATTGAGGCCATGTTCGCTGAACTCAACAGCGATGCCCTGCGCTTTCAGGACCTCTATTACAACGAGCGCAAACACATCGATCACCTCGATTCCCAGCGTCGCGCCAGTTTTGAGGACGTGATTGTCCAGGACGCCCAACCGGCCTAGGGCCGCCTGTTCTTTCCCTACAGCTCTGCCATTTCCGCTTCAGCGCTGCTATCACCAATCTGAACCGTTCCGGCTCTTCCCCTGACTGACGCCCGTTTGCTCGTGACACGCGCTGCTGGTGTGGCCGTTTTGAGCGGCAGCACCCTGCTTTTTGCTGCGCCTGCTTCGGCGCAAAACATGGTGGTTCAGATCATTCAGAACCAGTGCGCCAGGGCGATGAATGCGGACTTCAAGGCCGCTGGCAAATCCCCGCCGCCGGGCATGGTTCAAGACACCTGCAACTGTGTGGCCCAACGCATCGAGCAGCGCGATTCCATTGAGGAGGCCAAAGCCTTCTGTGTGAAGCAGAGCACCGCCAAATACGGCGCCGTTTGACGGCCTAGCGAGCCCAGACGGTGGGCAGGTCGCTGAGTCGCGTGGTGGCGGCCCTGGAGAGCTGTTCCCGTCGCATCAGCCAAGCCGGCTGCAGGCCGCAGGCGGCCCATTGCACCGTTCCGCGGCCATGGCGGCGATTGAGCCGATCGATGCTGGCCATGAGCGCCTCCCGCCGCTGTTGCTCGGCGCCACTGAGCGGTTGCAGCAGGTGGTGTTGCAACTGCGCCTCGGGCTGCAGCTCCTGCAGCAAAATTCCCGCCTTGGCGAAGCGCTTGTAGGGCCGGTAGAGGCTGGAGATCATCTGGCTGGCGGCCCGCAGTAGAACCCCGGTGTCGTTGCTGGCGAGGGGCAGGCTGACGCTGGCGGCCTGGCTGTAGAAGCCTGGGGCAAAGGGACTGGTTCGTGCGAAGACCGTGAGCCGTCCGGCCCGTTGCCGTTGCCGCCTCAACTTCTCGGCGCCGCGGCTGACATAACTGGCGATGGCCTGGCGCAGTTCCTCTTCGGTGGTGACGGGCCGGCTGAAGCTGCGGCTGACGCAGGTTTCCTGTTTGTCCGCTGGTTGCTGCTCCAGCGGCAGGCAGCTGATGCCCTGCAGTTCCAATTGCAGGCGCAGACCCACCACCCCGGCTTTGGCCCGCAGTTCTCCGCTGGGCATGTCCCTGAGTTGCTGCGCCGTGCTGACACCCCGTAGCCGGCACCAGCGGCTCAGGCGTCGGCCGACCCCCCAGATCTCCTCCACCGGGGTTTGCTCCAGCCAGGCGGTGGTCTCCTCGGGTCGACTGAGGTCAAAGACACCAGCGTGTTGCCGTTCTCCCTTGGCGATGTGGTTCGCCACTTTCGCCAGCACCTTGCTGTTGGCCAGGCCGATGGCAATGGGCAGCCCCAGGTTGTGGCGGATCCGGCTGCGCAGGGCACTGGCCCAGGGAAGAAGGTCACCGCTTTTGGGCCTCGGCAGACGAACGAAGGCCTCATCGATCGAGTACACCTCCAGCTCGGCGACGAAGGGCTCCAGGCTGCTCATCAGCCGTTGGCTCATGTCGCCGTAGAGGGCGTAGTTGGAACTGCGCACGACCACGCCGTGCTGTTCCAGTTGCTCCGCGATCTGGAAGTAGGGCTTGCCCATGCCAATGCCGAGTTGCCGGGCCTCGCTGCTGCGGGAGACCACGCAGCCGTCGTTGTTGGAGAGCACCACGACGGGGCGCCCCAGGAGCGCGGGATCGAAGGCCTGCTCACAGCTGGCATAGAAGTTGTTGGCATCGATCAGCCCGAGGGCGTCAGCCATGGGTGGCGAGGCTGTGAATGGCGTGGATGGCGACACCCCAGATCTGCACATCGCCGCAGTGGTGCAGCTCCAAGGGGGGGTAGGCGCTGTTGGCGGCTTCGAGCCGCAGCCGCCCTTGGTGGCGGGCCAGGCGCTTCAAGGTGAAGGCGCCGTCGAGCACGGCCACCACGACATGGCCCGGCCGGGCCTCGAGGCTGCGGTCCACCACCAGCAGGTCGCCGTGCTGGATCCCGGCCTCGACCATCGAATCACCGCTCACCCGCAGAAAAAAGGTGCTGCTGGGGTGCCGGATCAGGGTCTCGTTCAGGTCGATGCCGACATCGATGTAGTCGTCGGCGGGGCTGGGGAAGCCGGCGGCCACGGTGCTGCTGGCCAAGGGAAGCGGCCGCCGCGGGCGCTCGTCCCGCAGCCCGCCGATCAGAACAACAGGGACCGACACGCACGCACCCGACACACCCCTTCAGGATAGTTCAGGTGTACCACTGGGGTTGATGTTGCCGTCTCCGTCCCGGATGGTCAGGGTGGTGGTTGTGCCTGTCCCTGGATCGATGGAGCGATGGATTCGCCGCCTGCGCCGGCCGGCTCACTCGCTCGTCGCCGCTCTGGCGGCTGCGGGACTGGGCGGGCTGACGGCTTCGCCTCTGCGGGCGTGCACCAGCTTTGTGCTGCGCGGATCCGATGGCGGTCGGGTCTATGCGCGCACGATGGAATTCGGCCAGCCGCTCAACAGCCAGGCCGTGCTGATTCAGCGGGGTACGCCACTGCGGGGCAATGGCCCCGATGGAGGGCAGGGCAATGGTCTGGCCTGGACCAGCCGCTACGCCGTGGTGGGCCTGAATGCCCTGGGACTCAAGGATGTCGTCCCCGATGGGATGAATGAAAAGGGCCTCGCCGGCGGACTGCTGTATTTCGCGGGCTACGCCAAGTTTCAAACGGTCCCGCCGGGGCAGACCCAGCGCTCCATCAACAGCGCGCAGCTGCTGACCTATGTGCTGACGAACTTCGCGAGCATCGCGGAGGTCAAGCGCGGCTTGCCCAAGATTTTGGTGAACGGCGCCAGCGTCCCGGCTTTCGGTGGACCGCTGCCGATTCACATGACCCTGCACGATCGCAGCGGCCAGAGCCTTTCGGTGGAATACATCGACGGGGTGCTCAACCTGATGGACAACCCCACGGGTACCTATACCAACGATCCGCCCTTCCCGTATCACCTGGCGGCAGCAGGGAACTACGCCAATCTGAGCGCGATGCCACCGCCGGAGATGCGCATCAACGGCTTGGCCTTGCCCCCGGCCAGTACGGGCGCAGGTCTGCATGGCCTACCCGGAGATTTTCTGGCGACCTCCCGCTTCATCCGGGCCCTGACACTGAGTCGTTTCGCGCCCACCAACCTGAGCAGCCAGCAGCAGGTGGGGACGGCCTTCCGAATCCTGGGTCAGTTTGATTTGCCGCCGGGAAGCGTGCAGTTACCGCCCGGGGGCGCCTTTGGGGGCGCCGGTGCCACGAGCACCTATGAGATCACCGAGTGGAGTGTTGCCGCTGATCAGCAGAACCTCGTCTATTACATCCAGACCTACGACAATCCAGATCTGCGCAGCCTTCGCTTTGATCGCCTGCCCTTGGATGGGGGAACGATTCAGGTGATGGCTTTGGATCAGCGCCCTCAGATCACTGAGCTCCGTCCCTGAGTCCCAGGGGTTGGTCTCAGCTCTCCTCGTCCCCTTCCAGCAGAAACTGCTGGAAGGCCACATAGAGATCCTGTTCTTCGCTGTTGGCGGGGCGCCGGCGCTGCTGATTGGGCCGGAGTTCCTGGGGTTTGCCCTGGGCTTGCAGGCCACCAGGGCTGCGGTTGGTTTGGCCTTGTAGGGATTGCAGCTGCTCCCGTTGGGCGGCTTGCCGTTTGCGCTCTTGATCGGCTTCCGCCTGGCGCAGGCGATCCATCAGATGGGGGGGGACCGTCCCGTCTTGGCTGGCCTTCATCAATTCCCCGAATAGCGCCTGGGGATCGGTCTCGGTCTCAACGCGATGGCGTTTGGCGGAGGCCCGCTTCGTCTCGACGCTGGTCTCGGGTTTGGGAAGGGGCTTGGGGAGGGAGCGGCCGAGTTCTTGCAGGCGCTCCAGGCTGCGGGCATCGAAGCTCATCAGCTGCACTCAAGGGTGTCTTTGGTGACGCGACCGGTCACGGGGTTCGTGCCGCTGGCACTGGCGCAGAGGGTTTTCAGGACATCACCGCGGAAGGGCACGTTGGTGAAGTCCGCCCCATCGATCAGGACGTCCTTGAAGCGGGTGTTGAAGGCAAAGGCGTTCTCAAGGACCGCATTGCGCAGGTCCGTTCCCTCGAGGACGGCCGAGTCGAGGGTGGCGTCGCTGAGGTCCGCTCCGGCGAGGTTGGCGTCCTGGAGCTTGGCGCCGTAGAGGCTGGCGCCGCGCAGGTCGGCCCCGTGGAAGTCCGCTTCCCGCAGGTTCGTCAGATTGAAGGTCGCGCCATGCAGGTCGACTCCGGCGAAGTCGTGGCCGATCAACACCTGCTTGGCGTAGTCCATCGCCGCCTGTGCGGGTTGCGCCACAAGGAGGATCAGCGCAAGCAGCGCTGAGGACAGCAGGGACCGGAAGAAGCGACGCATGGAGGAGAGCCGGTGCCTGGCAACCCTAGGCAGGCTGTCTGGGTGGGGACGGTTGGTTGTTCTCCTAACCTCACGACCCTCTCGTTTTTGGTTCACTGAGCGGAACGGGTCGAGCGATCGACCGCCAGTGCAGGCCCATGGGCAACCCGATCGACCGCGATACGTTTTTGGCCCGGGCCAGGGCGCGCTTCGGGGAGCGCTACGACTACAGCGGCATCCAATACAGAAGTTTTAAGTCGCCGATCAAGATCCGCTGCCGGGAGCATCCGGTCCGTCAGATCTCGATCACGCCCGAGCGTCACCTGGTGACCACGGGCGGCTGCAAGTACTGCCTGCGGCAGCTGCGCGGTCAGCTGCCATCCGCAGGGGAATCCTGAGGGGCAGTGCTGGCTGCAGGCGATCGGACGTTCTCCTTCACAACGGCAGGGCCACTGGGCTGAGCAGCGGGCGCTGCGGCTGCTGCAGGCCGCTGGCTGGCGCTTGCTTGAGCAGCGCTGGTGTTGCCGTTGGGGTGAGCTCGATTTGCTGCTCCACAAACCTGGGCGCCTGCTGTTGGTGGAGGTCAAGGGCCGATCCCGCTCGGGTCTGGACGCCTGGGGGATGGCGGCCCTAAAGCGGCCGAAGCGGTTGCGGCTGGAGAGCAGCTTGATGCTCTGGTTGCAGCGGCATCCGCAGTATCAGGACTGCCACTGGGAATGGATCTGTGCCTTGGTCCCACTGCCCCCAAGCCGCCGGCCTGTGCGTTGGTTGCCTTGGCGCTGAGTGAAGCAATGTGGACGTAGGCCTGCGCCCGTCCTCTGATGTCCTTCGCGGCCCATCGCGCCCGCAAACGTTTTGGCCAGCACTGGCTGAAGGACCAGTCCGTGCTCGATCGGATTCTTCAGGCCGCTGCGTTGACCGCCGCTGACACGGTCCTCGAGGTGGGCCCGGGTCGAGGAGCCCTCACCGAGCGGCTCTTGGAGTCCTCCGCCCGCGCGGTCTGCGCCGTTGAGCTGGACCGTGATCTGGTGTCGGGCCTGCAGGAGCGCTTTGGTGCGAATCCGCGCTTCTCGTTGACCGAAGGGGATGTGTTGGCGGTGGAGCTGCCGGAGGCCACCGCCGTGGTCGCCAACATTCCGTACAACATCACAGGGCCCCTGTTGGAGCGCCTGGTCGGACGTCTTGATCGCCCAGCGCTGCAGCCCTATCGCCGTTTGGTGCTGTTGGTGCAGCAGGAGGTGGGTGAGCGGATTCGGGCCCGTCCCGGCAGTAGTGCCTATTCCGCCCTGAGTGTGCGGATGCAGCTCTTGGCGCGCTGCAGCACGGTCTGTCCTGTGCCCCCTCGCTGCTTCCAACCGCCGCCGAAGGTCATGAGTGAGGTGGTGGCCCTGGATCCCTTAGCGCTCGAGCAGCGACTGGATCCAGCCCTGGCCAAAACGGTGGAGATGCTGCTGCGACGCTGTTTCGCTGCCCGCCGCAAGATGCTGCGCAACACCCTCTCGGGCCTGGTGGAGGCTGAGCAGTTGCAGAGCCTGACCGAGTCCGCGGAGATCGGTCTGCAGCAGCGTCCCCAGGAGGTGGCACCAGAGCGTTGGGTGAGCCTGGCGGCGGGCTTGAATCGGCTCATCCCGGACTCGACGCAATCTCGCCATGGCTGAGCTGCAGGTCAGCGCCCCCGCCAAGATCAACCTGCATCTCGAGGTGCTGGGCCTTCGCCCTGACGGCTTTCACGAGCTGGCGATGGTGATGCAGACCCTGGATTTGGCCGACACGATCAGCCTCATCCCGACGGCTGATGGAGCGGTGAGCCTGCGCTGTGATCGCTCGGACCTGCCGACCGATGGCAACAACCTGATCGTCAAGGCGGCTGAGTTGCTGAAGCAGCGGGTAGGGCTGCCCGAGCTCGGTGTGGCAATGCACCTGACCAAACGCATCCCCATTGGGGCAGGGCTGGCGGGGGGCTCGAGCAATGGTGCGGCGGCCCTGGTGGGTCTGAACACGCTTTGGGGCTGTGGGTTCAGCGCTGAGCAGCTCTTGGCGATGGCCGCTGAGCTCGGCTCGGACATGCCGTTCTGCCTGGATGGCGGCACCCAGCTGTGCTTTGGCCGGGGCGAGGTTCTGGAGTCCGCAGGCCTGCCGGAGCCCCCTGCACTGGGGGTGCTGCTGATCAAGCATCCAGAGTCCAGCGTCTCCACCCCCTGGGCCTACAAGCAGTGCCGGGAGCAATTTGGAGCGGACTACCTCTCGACTGAGGCCGACTTTGAGCAGCGGCGCCAGGCCCTACGTGAGGCAGCGTTGTTGCAGGGATTGAGCGGCGGAGCGCCCCTGCCGGTGATCCGCAATGACCTCCAGAGGGTGGTGGAGCCGGAGGTGGCGAGCGTTCGGGAGGGATTGTCGATCCTGCGGCGGGCTGAGGCGGCCGCTGCGGTGGCCATGAGCGGCTCAGGGCCAAGCCTGTTCGCCTTGTTCGTCGACCGGGACGCCGCCGAAGCGGCGCAGCAGCAGTTGGCCGCTCCCCTGGCAGCCGCTGGCTTTGAGTCCTGGGTGTGCCGCTGCACGGGCTCTGGTGCCACGCTGGTCTGAACGCAGCACCATCCACCCCGCGTGAGTGAGACCCAAAGCGACAGCAAAGACCTCGCCAGCGCCAAGCAGAAACCGCGCAAGGGGCCGATCAGCTTCTTGAGCGGCTCCCTGACGAGCTTTGGCTTCGGCTGGCTTGCGCTGCAATTGGCCGGGAAGGTGGTGGGCTACTACGCCGACCATCCGCCCCAGTACGAGGCCCGCTTTGCCCAGAGCATTGCGGTCTTTATGAAGACCCTGGTGGTGGGGATGACCTTTCTGGCCACCTTCACCTTTGCCTTCATTGGATTGGGCCTGTTCCTGACATTTATCCGCAGCCTCTTACCGGGCTGGGAACAGGCGGAAGAAACCCCCTAGCCTTTGGCCACGGGCAGCCTGACGACGACATGACCGGCCACGACCTACAGCTGCTGGTGCTGCTCCTCTCACCCGGAATGCTGTTGTCAGTGTTGTTGTTGCTGACCTTCGCCGCAGGCGGTTGAGATAGGTTGGCCCCACCCCGGTCCAGTGCCGGACCCGCTTTTCAACCGTGGCAGAGACCCTTCTCTTCAACGCCCTGCGTGAGGCCATCGACGAAGAGATGGCGCGTGATCCCCATGTCTGCGTGATGGGGGAAGACGTCGGTCAGTACGGCGGTTCCTACAAGGTCACGAAGGATCTCTACGACAAGTACGGCGAACTGCGGGTCCTGGACACCCCGATTGCTGAGAACGCCTTCACGGGCATGGCCGTTGGTGCGGCGATGACGGGCCTTCGCCCGATCGTTGAGGGCATGAACATGGGCTTCCTGCTGCTCGCCTTCAACCAGATCTCCAACAACATGGGGATGCTCCGCTACACCAGCGGTGGCAACTTCACGATTCCCACCGTGGTGCGCGGCCCTGGTGGTGTGGGCCGTCAGCTGGGCGCGGAGCACAGCCAGCGTCTCGAGGCCTATTTCCACGCGGTTCCCGGCATCAAGATCGTTGCCGTCAGCACCCCGACGAATGCCAAGGGCCTGATGAAGGCGGCGATTCGCGACAACAACCCCGTGCTCTTCTTCGAGCACGTGTTGCTCTACAACCTCTCTGAGGACATCCCCGAGGGCGACTACACCTGCGCCCTGGACCAGGCCGATCTGGTCAAGGAAGGAAGCGATGTCACGATCCTCACCTACTCCCGCATGCGTCACCACTGCCTGAAGGCCGTGGAACAGCTGGAGAAGGAGGGTGTGAGCGTGGAGCTGATCGACCTGATCAGCCTGAAGCCCTTCGACATGGAGACGATCTCCCGCTCCATCCGCAAGACCCACAAGGTCCTGGTGGTTGAGGAGTGCATGAAGACCGGCGGCATTGGCGCCGAGTTGATCGCCTTGATCACCGAGCACTGCTTTGACGACCTGGACGCCCGCCCGATCCGTCTCTCCTCCCAGGACATCCCCACGCCCTACAACGGCACCCTGGAAAACCTGACCATCATTCAGCCGCATCAGATCGTTGAAGCGGCCAAAGCCCTCAAGGCTGGCCAGGTCTGAAATGGCACGTCAACAGGGGTGGTTTGCCCTGATCTTGGCCCTGGCCTTCGCAGCCGGGGCTGTTCTTGCTTCGTTCCCACTGCAATTGGGTCTCGACCTGCGCGGGGGCAGTCAACTGACCCTTCAGGTCCTGCCGGCTGGTGCGATTCAGCGCGTGCAGAGCGAGCAACTGGAGGCCGTTAAGGACGTCCTGGACCGGCGCATCAACGGCCTGGGGGTGAGTGAATCCACCCTTCAGACCATTGGCGACGATCAACTCCTGCTGCAGCTGCCGGGTGAACAGGACCCCAGCCGTGCCGCCAAGGTCTTGGGCACCACGGCCCTTCTGGAGTTCCGCGCGCAGAAGCCAGGCACTGAACAGCAGATGAGCGGTCTGCTCAAGCTCAAGCGCCAGGCCCAAGCGGTTCTCAACCTGCGCCGCTCCAAGGATCAAGGTCAAACCCAAGCGGTCGACCTTGATGCCGATGGCCTGGCACAGCTCCTCAAGGACGCCGGCGTCAGTGCCCCTGCCGGCAGCACGGAGACCGAGCAGCTGGAGTTGTTGCTGGCGGCGGTCAACACCAAGATCGTCGACCTCTACGAGCCGGCCGCCCTCACCGGTAAGGACCTCACGGGTGCCGGGCGTCAGCAGAACCAGGCCGGCAGCGCCTGGGATGTCACCTTGAGTTTCAACACCGAGGGGGGCCGTAAGTTCGCCCAACTCACCCAGAGCATTGCCGGTAGCGGACGCCTCCTTGGCATCGTTCTCGACGGCCGCTCCATCAGCGAAGCGAGTGTGGGGCCGGAGTTCAAACCCGCCGGCATCAGCGGCGGTGCCGCAAGCATCACGGGCAACTTCAGCGCCGAAGAGGCCCGCGACCTGGAGGTTCAGCTCCGCGGTGGCTCACTGCCCTTGCCGGTGGAGGTGATCGAGCAGCGCACCATTGGCGCCACTCTCGGTAGCGAGAACGTCCAACGCAGCCTTCAGGCTGCCCTGCTGGGCTTGGCCTTGGTCGCCGTCTTCATGGTCGTCGTCTACCGCTTGCCCGGCGTTGTGGCCGTGGTTGCTCTGGCGCTCTATGCCCTGTTCAACCTGGCCATGTATGCCCTGATCCCCGTCACCTTGACCCTGCCAGGGATCGCAGGCTTCATCCTCTCGATCGGGATCGCTGTCGACGCGAACGTTCTGATTTTTGAGCGGGTCAAAGAGGAGTTGCGACGCGGGAACACCCTGATCCGCTCGATTGATGCGGGTTTCTCGCTGGCCTTCTCATCCATCCTTGATGGCCACATCACCGGTTTGATTAGCTGCGTGGCGCTCTTTGCGCTTGGCACTGGCTTGGTGAAGGGCTTTGCCGTCACCTTGGGCATCGGCTTGGTGCTCAGCCTGTTCACGGCTTTGACCTGCACCCGCACCCTGCTGCGTCTCTTGATGGGGTATCCCGCCCTGCGCCGCTCCAGCTACTTCTTGCCCCAGTCCCAGCTGCCAGCCCAGGCCTCCTGATGTCCGATTCCTCGACCTCCGTGGCCGCCACCGCGCCCCGCTTTCGCATCAGCCGCATCCGCCGCCAGGGCTGGCTTGCTTCTGGTTTGGCTGTCCTGCTCAGTCTGGTGGGGATGGCCTTGTGTTGGAGCAACCCCCGCATCGCCGCTCCCTTGAAGCCCGGTTTGGATTTCACCGGTGGAACCCAGGTGGAGATTCAGCGCAGCTGCAGCGGAGCGGACTGTGCGGGACTTAAAGCCGCTGAGGTGCGTCAGCAGTTGCGCATGCTCACGCTGCCGGAGGTCGGTGGTCAAGCGGCTCCCCAGCTGGTCAATGCTGGAGTGCAGGTGCTCGACCGCGGTCGTTCGGTGGATCTGCGCCTGCCGGACCTTGAGCCCGAGCAGACCCGGGCCCTGATCGAAGGTTTGGCCCCGGTGATTGGCACGGTGAACCCCCAACAGGTTGCGATCAACACCATTGGACCCACCCTTGGCTCCCAGCTGCTCAAAGGAAGCCTGATTTCCCTGTTGGTCAGCTTTGCTGCGATCGCGCTCTACATCAGCTTTCGCTACGACGGGGTGTTTGCAGGCTTGGCCCTGCTCTGCCTGGCCCACGACATCGTCATTACTTGCGGGGTCTTCGCCTGGTTGGGACTGATCAGCGGCATTGAGGTCAATTCCCTGTTTGCCGTGGCGTTGATCACCGTCGCGGGTTATTCGGTCAATGACACGGTGGTTGTCTTCGACCGCATTCGCGAGCAAAAAAGGGCTCTTCAGGGCATGAGCTTGCAGGAACAGGTTGATGTGGCGGTGGATGCCACCTTGACCCGCTCGCTCTACACGTCCTTCACCACCCTGCTGCCGTTGGTCTCGTTGCTGCTCTTTGGCGGCAGCAGCTTGTTCTGGTTCGCCGTGGCCCTGACCGTTGGCATTGGCGTTGGCAGCTGGTCCAGCATCGGTATTGCACCCACACTCTTGCCCGTTCTCTCGCGTCGATGACGCGATCCAGGCGGTTCTCTGTGCCATGGGCCCCGGTGGCGTTGGCACTCCTTGCCCTCTGGGATCTGCGCGCTGAGCTTCAGCTCCTAGCCGAGCACTTCACCTGGATCAGCTTGTTGATGATTCCCCGCTATCACTTGCTTGCGGTCACGGTCTTGATCTTGACCCCGAGCTTGATCCGCCAGCGGCGATAGCCCTAGGTCCACCGGTCCATGACCTGCTCCACCAGCACCCGTTGGGAGAAGACCTGGAGGACGACGACAAGCGGTAGGGCCAGCAGTACACCGGGTAGGCCCAGCAGTGCCCCCAGGCTGAGCTGCGCCATCAGCGCGACGGTGGGCAGCAGATTGACCGTTCGACTCAGGAGCAGGGGCGTGAGTAGGAACGCCTCGCCGTTCTGCAGCACCAGGCGAAGCACGATCACCTGAACGGCCAGGGTCGGCGAGATCAACAGCGACACAGCCACCGGTAGCAGGCTCGCCAGGGTGGGGCCGATGGTGGGCACAAAGGTCAGAAGGCCGCAGATCAGTCCGCTCAACAGGGCCAAGGGGACCTTCAAGGCTGCCAGGCCGGCCCAGGTCAGGAGGAACACCACCGAGGCCGAGAGCGTCATTCCCGCCAGCCAGCCCCCGAGGGCTTGGCGGCTTTCTGTCAGGAGGTTCTGCACCAGCGGCCGGCTGTGGGCTGGCGTCAAGGCCAACACCAGGCGTTGGTGACTGCGCGGATCGAGGACCAACAGGATCGCCAGCAGCCCCATCAACAGCAGCAGCACGGTGCCGCTGGCCGCTCCCCCGGCGAACCCAATCAGTTGGGCTCCAATGGGTTGCAACTTGTCGAGTGTGATCAGATCGGCGAGTCGACCTTCCAGACCCTCCAGGACGCTGACACCGCCCAGCAATTCCGAAAGGCGTGCAATCAGCGCTGGCACCAGCTGGGTCAGCTGATTGAGCTGCTCGAGCAATTCCGGCAGGAGTAAGTCCGTGAGTTGCCAGCTCAGAAGAGCCAGCACCATCAGCACCAGCAGGAGTGCCAGTGGCCGGCTGAGTCTCAGGCCTCGGCGCAACCAGCTCACGGGCACGTCGAGGGCGACAGCGAGGACGACGGCACCGAAGAGCACCATCAGGACCCAGCGCAGTTCCCAGGCCAAGAGCCCAAGAACCACAAGGGACAGCAGCAACAGCAAACTGCGTGGTGTCATCAGCGCTCAGCCATCGGGAGTTCCCAGCCGTTCAGAACGTCTTGGATCAGCACCTCGCGAACCAGGACCTGGAGGCAGACCGCCAGTGGCAGCGCCAACAGCAGTCCCAAGGGACCAAAGATCACCGTGAAGAAGAATTGGGCAATCAAGGTCAATCCAGGCAGCAACTTCACCTGGTGATGCATGACCGAAGGGGTGATCAGGTAGCTCTCGATGTGCTGAATCACCACATAAAGCAGCAGCACCAGCAGCGCTTTGACGGGTGAATCGAGCAGCGCCACGGACATCGGAAAGACCGTGCTCAAGGTCGGTCCGATGTTGGGAATGATGTTCAGCAGGCCAGCCAATAGCGCGTTGGCGGCCACCAGCTTCACCCCCAGTAGTGACAGGCCGATGGCGGCCAAGACGCCGACGCAGAGCGAGCTGATCAGCACGCCGGCCATCCAACTGCTGAGGGCCTCACCGCAGAGCGTGAGAACGTCCCGGAAGCGTCGCCGATAAAACGATGGGACCAGCAGGATCGCGATTTCCCGGTAGGCCTGGGGTTGGATCGCCACCATCAGGCTGACAGCGACCACAAACAGCAGCTCCACAAGCCCGCTGCCCAGGTTCCCTGCAATCCCAAGCAGCTTCAGGAACCCCTCGGTCGGGTCAAGGCTGCCGGACCCCTGGCTGAGCCAGCTCTTCTGCAACCACTGCAGCGCCTCGCGGCCATAGAGCATCTGACTGCTCTGATCCAGGGTGCGGCGTAGCAGCTGCATCGCCAACTGCAGGGCTGCTGGAAGCTGCCGCAGCAGTTCTTGGAACTGGGCAACAAACGGTGGGACCACGACGGCGGTGGTCAGCACCACCACCACCAGCAAGCCCCCCAGGCTGATGAAGAGCGCCAGCGGACGGTTGCAGCGCAAGCGCTCTTGGGTCACACCCACCAGGGTGCAGATGGCCATGGCGAGCACCACGGCAGCAAAGACGAGGACGAGGACCTCCCGCAGGGACCACAGCAGCACCAGCGCCGCTGCTGTGGCAATCAATCCGAGCCACTGGCCGAATCGCAAAGGGGGAGGCCAACTCGTGTTGTTTTAGCGCCGATTGCGGCGATTGAATTCAGTTGGCGTCCTCTTCGCCAGCTTCGTCCTTTTTGTTCTGGGCAAAGCCGAGGTCATTGGCCTGGGCATAGCGCTCGGCAAAGCGCATGAACCGCTCGAAATCCTCGGTGGTTTTCCAGGTGTAGGTGGCCTCCAGGGCCGAAGGCTTGCCGTTGACGAACTTGGCGTTGACGTCGCGGGTCACCATCTGACCCTCTTCATCGAGCATGTACATGCCGCCGATGTCAGCCATGGTCTCGGGGGAGAGGGCCTGGGGCTGATCGAACACGAAGATCGCCTGACCGGTGCGACCATCCCGCGAACGGGTCATACGGATATCGGGCACGACCGGCTCATCCACACCGGGGAAAAACTGGATCGCGGCCATCGCCCGTTATCGCAAAGGCTGATCCTAGTGATGCTGCCCGGCGGATCTGGTTGCCGCTCCGCTTTCGATCAGTTGCTCGGCGGCTCCCTGCGCAGTGAGCCCCGCACAGTCGAGTCGCTCCCGTGGGCTTGGCTCTTCGGTTTGACCATGGCGCTCGAGCTCGTGGTCGTAGCAGCGGTCGTAGTAGTCCAGCATCTGCGCACAGGCGCCATGCCAATCCGCTTGCTCGATCGCCTCGAGGGCGGTTTTGGTGCGTTGGGGACCCAGGCGTCTGGCGATCCGTTGGGTGGCATCGGCAAGGGCCAGGGGGTCCTGGATCCCGTAGACCGCCACCAGCTGCTCCAGTCGCTCCTCAACCGGTCTTGTGATTTCCAGCAGCGGAGCCCCCTGCATCTGCTGCCAGAGCCCCGAGGGAATCCGGCAGCGGCCCACCTGCACGCTTTCGGCTTCAACCCAAATCTCTTGGGCCGAGCGGTGCTGCTGCAGCACTTCAGCGATTTTGTTTTCGAAGTGCTCCGTGGTCGGCTGGGCCGGCAAACCCAAGCCGCCAAAGCTGCTGCCGCGGTGATTCGCCAGTCCTTCGAGGTCCAGCACCGCCACGCCTTGTTCCGCCAGGGCCACCAGAAGGTCGGTCTTCCCCGTCCCTGTCCGTCCGCCGAGAAGGCGAATGGGCCAGGGCTGCTCCATCAGCGCGAGGACCCACTGGCGATAGCTCTTGTATCCACCCTCCAGCAGCAGAACCTCAAGATCGAGGGTTTCGGCTAGCCAGGCGATGCTCCCCGAGCGCATTCCGCCGCGCCAGCAGTGAATTTTCAGGGGTTGCCCTGGATGGCTTTTGCTGAGTGTCTGCAGCTTTTCCCCTAGGAAGGCCAGCTTTGGCCCCACCAGCGAGAGGCCGAGCTGCACCGCCGCAGTGCGCCCCTGCTGCTTGTAGCTCGTTCCGACCTCTGCACGCTCCTGGTCGCTGAACAGAGGCAAGTTCTGGGCCCCAGGGATATGGCCCTTTTCGAATTCAGCCGGGGCGCGGACATCCACCACCGGACCCG
The DNA here is from genome assembly GCF_017859255.1 of Vulcanococcus sp. DEBay_Sum29NL08_54. Lineage (NCBI taxonomy): Bacteria > Bacillati > Cyanobacteriota > Cyanophyceae > Synechococcales > Synechococcaceae > Vulcanococcus > Vulcanococcus sp. DEBay_Sum29NL08_54. Next base: position 42,098 of record NZ_JAFMNJ010000006.1, on the reverse strand, counting down.
GGCCCTGCAGGAAAGCCTCAATCGATTGGCGATCAGCCATGGCGATGATCCTGGGTGGGCTTCTTGCCGCTATGGGACTGCAATGCCTGACATAGTGGGCCAACGCTGTCGCACCAGCGTCAGGTCAGCCCGTCTCCATGCTCTCCGGACCACCCGTCACCACCACGGTCAGCGCTGACCAGTTGATCGAGCGCTTTCTGACGAGCGCTCCACGCCAACGGCGCTCCCTTCTGCCGCAAGTGCTGCAGCGCAGCAGTGAGTGCCGTCCTCTGATCGCCGATCAAATCGACCGCTGGGATGCCACTGGAGATGACTGGGCCTGCGGGACCCTGATCCAGTTGTTGGTCTCCGAGGACGACGCGCTCTCCCAGGCTTTTTGGACCCGTTTCCCAGAGGGCTGGCTCGCCGTGACCAGTGGCCAGGGCCTGGATTACGGCCCCCTGCAGTTGGCCTTGATTCGTCAGGACTTCGAGGAAGCCGACCGTCTAACGAGCGAGCACCTGCGCCAGTTGGCCGGACCGGCAGCCGAAAAACGCGGCTACGTCTATTACTCCGAGGTCCCGCCGATGGCCTCCGTGGATCTTGAGAGTCTGGATCGCCTTTGGGTGACCTTCTCCCAGGCTCGTTTTGGTTTCTCCGTTCAACTGCGTTTGCTGCGCAGCCTGGGCAACCGCTGGGAGCAGCTTTGGCCGCGGATTGGCTGGAAGCAAGCGGGGATCTGGACCCGTTACCCCAAGGCCTTCACCTGGACCCTCGAAGCTCCGGAGGGGCACATGCCCCTGGTGAATCAGTTGCGGGGGGTCCGTCTGATGGATGCCTTGCTCTCCCACCCAGGGGTGCAACAACGCGTGGCGTCCTGAAGCACGGCGCTTCACTCGGCGGTAGGGTCAATCCGTTCGCTGTTCCCCTCTCCGGGGCTCTATGGCGCTGCGTTGGGCTGACTACATCACCCCATCGACCCTGCATCTCGCTCCGCTGCTGGAGCTGTTGCTGGAGCCGATTCAATGCGCCGAACAACAGGCCACGCTGCAGTTGGGCCTCCAGGAGGTCCTGGTCAATGCCGTGCGCCACGGCAATGGCAACGACCCTCTGAAGTGCGTGCGGATTCGCCGCATCCTCTCCCCCAGGTGGTGTGTGTTTCAGGTTCAAGATGAGGGACCTGGCCTGCCGGCCCAAGCCCGCGTCGCTGCGCTTCCGGATCGCCTGGATGCTGCGAGTGGCCGGGGCCTGTTCCTGATCCACCAGTGCTTCGAAGATGTGCGCTGGAGCCGCAGGGGCAACCGCGTCCAAGTGGCGATGCGCAGGGCCTAGTGGCCGTGCGTCGGGCAGCCGGGGTCCTTCAGCTCACCCTTGAGCCAGCCGAGGGCATGCTCCACCAGGGCCGTCGCCTGTTGCCTCTGTGCGCTCACGCCGGCTGAGGCCGGGCCGTTGGCTGGATCCAGCAGCAGCACCAGTGCTGCTGTCAGTTGCTCGGCTGCCCGCCGTTGGGGCTGTGCCTTGAGCGCATGCCAGTCCTGGTTGCTGATGGCCAGCTTCTGATGCAATGCCTGCGCCAACTGCTGGCTCTCCAGGGGCCACTCCCGCGGATTTTGCTTCGCCTGTTGAGCCTGCACTGGACGGATCCGTTGGGACCAGGCCATCCTGACGCCATGCAACAGCGACCGCGCTCCCCCTACCAGCCGATCCGCTGGCTGCATCAACTGGCCAACCTGCTGGCCACCGTGTCGGCCGCTGAGCGCCTGGAACCCTCCGACGACAGCCTCCAGGCCCGTCGTTTGCGACAGCGGCTCTCAGCAGCCCAGCGACTGTTGGATCCGCTCCCAAGTCCGCTTCAGGCCACTCTCTGGAGTGAGCGGGTTGTTTGGCAATTCCTGCGTTGGGGCGGCGTGGGCGCCCTCATGGCCGTCCTGTTGAAGCGTTGAACCGTCCCGTTCAGGCGGCGACGCGAATCAGCGAACGTCCGGTGGGGCTAGGAGCCTGTTCTTGACTGCTGCCCTCAGGAGTCAGGCCATCTGGACGATTCGCCTTGAGTCGCTCTCCCCTGAGCCAGGCGGCATGCAGGGCACGGCGGCGCCGGTCCTCTGCCAGAACCAGGCGATCAGCGGCTGCCGTCGGGCTCTCGCCAGCTCGCACCGGAGTCCGCAGACAGATTCCGAAGCCTCGTGCTTCCACTTGAACTGCCCCCTCCATCAGCACGGTCTGGAAGGACCAGCCGTTGAGCCAGCGCACGTGAAAGGGGTTGCTCATCAGCAGACCCTATGGAGCGAGCGAGCAGTGGCAAGCCCTGTGTCAGGGCTTGGTGGCAGTCCAGACCCGGGTCATCAGATGGGATTGGGCACGAATTCCGCTGAATCCTGCTGCGCTCAGGCGAGCGTCGATGTCATCGCCGATGTAGTCGCGGTAGTACGGCTCATGGAACATCCGGCGGAAGTTGTCCATGGCGACTTCAAATTGCGGTGAGTCAGCCAGCTGGACGGAATCCGCAAGCACCAGGACACCACCAGGTTCCAGAACCCTGAAGCAGTCTTCGATCACGGCCTGACGCGCTTCGCCTGGCAGTTCGTGCATTAAGAAGACGCAGGTCACCCCCTGCATGCTCCCTTCTGCAAAGGGCATCGACTCGGCGTTGCCCTGGACCAGCTGGGGTAGTTCCGATGGACGTTGCGAGAGCCAGCGATTGGCCTGGCGCAGGTAGGCCGATGACAGATCCAGGCCCACGAGCTGCGCCTGGGGCAGGGCTGCTCGCAGTTGATGCAGGGTCCGGCCCGTACCGGTGGCGACGTCCAGAACCCGAAGGGAGCTGCTGGGTCTGTCACCGAAGGCGCGAAGGCCTTGGACCAACGGCTTGATCACCCGCCGGCGCATGGGATCGGCCGTGCCGTTGAACAGGATCTCGACCTGCAGGTCGTAGAGGGTCGCCGAGTGATCGCTCAGATAGCCATCGGTCTGATGGTGGAAGTTCTGCAGGTAGTAGTCGGGGTAGTTCTCGGTCTCGACGTTGGTGGGAAGGTCACGGACGTTGCGCTCGGAGCGCCTGGTCCAGGTGCTGGGCATGTCCAGCCAGACCAGGGGGTAGCGCGCGGCCCAATCGCCCCAGGGGGCATCAAAGAGCAAGTTGGTGGGATACAGCCCCGCTTCTGCTTCTTGCCAATCCAGGTCCAGCAGGGCCTTGTGGGAGGCCTGCAGGTCCCGAAGCATCTGCGGCGGAATGGGCAGGGTTTTGGGCGCTCCATCGGGCGCCACAAATTCCATCAGGCGTGTGCTGATCTCCTTGTGGGCGACCCCGACCAGGCTCTTGCCCTGCTGTAGGGCCTCGTAGGCGAGCTTGGTGACGGCGTCAGCCATGGGCGGGATGCCACTGATCTCATGTGGCACCTATTTCAGCCGATGGGATGCAGTCGCCGTGGACTTGTATCGGCTTGAACTCTGATCAAGATTGATGGAGATGCGCGCAAATTGGTAGCAACAGCTACAGAATGAATCTGTGAAACAGGAAGGAGGAAGTCAATGATCGATACCACCCCCTCTGCTCGTTTGAATGAGCCGCACTATGTCGCCTGGGTGCGAGAGCGCCAGCGTGCTGCCCGTCGGCTGAGCGGCTGGCTGTCTCAGCGCCGGGCCAAGCCCGACCTGGATCATGAGGAGCGGGTCGACGCTCAGACCTTGGTTTGGGCCCAGCGCCATGCCCATGAGCAACGGCTGCATGACAGCGCCATCGAGCAGCTGCGTCACAGCTGACTCGCCATCAAAAAGCCCCGGCCGAAGCCGGGGCTGCCATGAACGAGACCCTGATCAGGCGTCGTAGTACATGGTGAATTCGTGGGGGTGGGGCCGCTGGCGCAGCTGCTGCACCTCCTCGTACTTCAGGGCGATCCAGTTGTCGATGAAGTCTTCGGTGAAGACGCCACCGGCCAACAGGTATTCGTGATCAGCCTTGAGGGCTTCCAGTGAGCCGTTGAGGGACGCGGGAACGGTCGAGATCTTCGCCAGCTCCTCGGCGGGCAGTTCGAACAGGTCGACGTCGGTGCCATTGCCCGGATCGATCTGGTTCTTGATGCCGTCGATGCCGGCCATGAGCATGGCGGCAAAGCCCAGATAGGGGTTTGCCAGAGCGTCGCCTGAGCGGAATTCCAGGCGCTTGGCCTTGGGATTCATGCCGGTCAGCGGGATGCGGACGGCGGCGGAACGGTTGCCCTGGGAGTACACCAGGTTCACCGGTGCTTCAAAACCGGGCACCAGGCGCTTGTAGCTGTTGGTGGTCGGGTTGGTGAAGGCCAGGAAACTGGGGGCATGCTTCAGCAGGCCACCGATGTACCAACGGGCCGTTTGGGACAGGTTGGCGTAGGTGCCATCGCCCCACATCAGGGTGTCGCCGTTCTTCCAGATGCTCTGGTGAACGTGCATGCCGCTGCCGTTGTCGGCAAAGATCGGCTTGGGCATGAACGTGGCGGTCTTGCCGTACTTCTTGGCAACGTTGCGCACGACGTATTTGTAGATCATCACGTTGTCCGCCGCGGTGATCAGCTCGGCGAACTTCATGCCCAGCTCATGCTGGGAGGTGGCGACCTCGTGGTGGTGCTTCTCGATGGGCACACCCAGGGAGCCCATGGTGAGGAGCATCTCGGTCCTCATGTCCTGAAGGGTGTCGTTCGGGGCGACGGGGAAGTAGCCCTCCTTCAGTTGAATCTTGTTGGCGAGGTTGCCGCCTTCTTCAACGCGATCGGTATTCCAGGGGTTCTCGATCGAGTCGACGCTGTAGAAGCTGGAGCCATTGGCGCTCTTGTAGCGCACGTCGTCAAAGACGAAGAACTCGGGCTCGGGTCCGAAGTAGGCCGTGTCGGCCAGGCCGCTGGAGCTCAGGTAGTCCAGAGCCTTCTGTGCCAGGGCACGGGGGCAGCGGGAGTAAGGCTTGCCACTACGGGGCTCCTGAATGGAGCAAATCAGGCTGAGGGTTTTGTGGCCGTAGAAGGGGTCGATCCAGGCGGTGTTCGGGTCGGGCACCATGGCCATGTCCGACTCGTTGATGGCCTTCCAGCCGCGGATGGAGGAGCCGTCAAAGGCAACGCCCTCGGTGAAGGCTTCCTCTTCAACCAGATCAGGGGTGACGGTGAGGTGCTGCCACTTGCCGTGGAGGTCAATGAACTTGAGGTCAATCAGTTCAATGCCTTCGTCCTTGATCTGACGGAGGACGTCCTGGGCGGTCTTGGCCATGACGCGTTGAGAATGGCTTGGTGGGTGCCGGCCTGTACCGGACGGCTCAGACCGTAGTGATCGGCGTTGACCCCGCTTTGTATCGCCCGTAACCAAATAGAGGACTGATCGGCCTGTTTTGGACTCCTCCGCTGGTTTGAGTAACCGTTTCTGTCAACTTCTTCAAAACCTCGATCCAGCAAGGGATCTGGACGTTTGCCGGTGCTACGGTCCAACCCAGGTGCGTCGATCTCACACCCCCAATGCGTGATGCCATCACCGGTCTGATCGGCCGTTACGACCAGCTCGGCCGTTATCTCGACGGCTCGGCCATTGACCGAATCGCCACCTATTTCTCTGAATCGTCGTTGCGTCTCGCTGCGGTTGAGCTGATCAACTGCGAAGCCGCTGAAATCGTCCGCGAGGCCAGCCAGCGCCTCTGGCAGTCGGATCCCGAGCTGTTGCTACCCGGCGGCAACGCCTACACCACGCGCCGCTGGGCTGCCTGCCTGCGGGACATGGATTACTTCCTTCGCTACGCCAGCTACGCCTTGGTGGCTGACGACAGCACAATCCTGAACGAGCGGGTCCTGAACGGCCTGGATGACACCTATAAGAGCCTCGGTGTCCCCACTGGTCCCACCGTTCGCAGCATCGCCCTGATGGCCGATGTGATTAGCGAGAAATTGCTCGATTCCGGTGCCGCTAGTGCGGAGCTCATCAACAGTGTTGTGCGTGCTCCTTTTGAGCACCTTTGCCGCGGCTTGGCTGATACCAACGTGCGCGCCCGCTGATTCGCTCGCACCTGCGACTGCGTAGTCTCAACCCATCCAGCCCCCTCCCAGGCCTTGGCTTCCATCTCATCAACCGTGTCAGATCGACATCGGCTGTCGCTTGCTCCGATCGATACTCCGGAGCGCTTGCTGCTGGGACCTGGCCCCTCCAATGCCCACCCGACGGTTCTTGAGGCCCTCAGCCGCTCGCCGATCGGCCATTTGGACCCCCTGTATGTCGCCCTGATGGGCGAAGTGCAGGAGCTCCTCCGCTACGTCTGGCAAACCGATAACCGCCTGACCCTGCCGATGAGCGGCACGGGGTCGGCGGCCATGGAAGCCACGATCGCCAACATCGTTGAGCCTGGCGACACCGTCCTCGTGGCGGTTAAGGGCTACTTCGGTTTGCGTCTTCAGGACATGGCGGGCCGTTACCGCGCCAATGTCCAGACCATCGAGAAGCCCTGGGGCGAAGCCTTCAGTCTTGATGAGATCGAAGCGGGCTTGAAGCAGCACAAGCCCAAGGTCCTGGCGATGGTCCATGCCGAGACCTCAACGGGTGTCTGCCAGCCCATGGAGGGCATCGGTGACCTCTGCCGTCAGCACGACTGTCTCCTGCTGCTCGACACGGTGACCTCTTTAGGTGCAGTGCCCCTGTATCTCGATGAATGGAAGGTTGATCTGGCCTACAGCTGCAGCCAAAAGGGCCTGAGCTGCCCTCCCGGCCTCGGTCCCTTCTCGATGGGTCCCCGCGCCGAGGAGAAGCTGGCTGCCCGCAGCGGCAAGGTGCCCAACTGGTACCTCGACGTCAGCTTGCTGAATCAGTACTGGGGCAGTGACCGGGTGTATCACCACACCGCACCGGTCAACATGAACTTCGGCATGCGCGAGGCCCTGCGCCTGATCGCAGAAGAAGGTCTTGCGAACGTCTGGGCGCGCCACCGCCGCAATGCTGAGCGCCTTTGGTCAGGTCTTGAGAGGCTTGGGCTTGAACCCCACGTTCCCCTGGAGCTGCGTCTCCCCACCTTGACCACTGTTCGCATTCCAGAAGGTGTCGATGGCAAGGCCTTCACGACTCACCTGCTGAACAAGCACGGCATTGAAGTGGGCGGAGGCCTGGGTGCCCTCGCAGGCAAGGTCTGGCGCATCGGGCTGATGGGCTACAACAGCCGCGAAGAGAACGTGGATCTCCTGCTCAACCTGCTTGAGCAAGAGCTTCCGGCCTTCCGCTCTTCTGCGCCTGCCGCTGCTGCCGCCGCTGCTTGAACCAGGCCTCGAGCCTGCTCTTGCATTCCAGCTCCAGCACTCCGCCCATCACTGTCATGTGGTGATGGGCGCTCGGATCCGTCGCCAAGTTCAGACAGCCGCCGAGAGCACCGCGCTTGGGGTCATGGGCCCCAAAGATCACCTGTCCCATGCGCGCTTGCACCAGGGCGCCTGCACACATTGGGCAGGGCTCCAGCGTCACGATCAGGCTGCAGTCGTTAAAGCGCCAGTCGCCCCTCAGGCGTGCGGCTTGCTCCAAGGCCATTAACTCCGCATGCCCCAGGGGCCTTTGCTCCCGTTGCCTGCGGTTGACCCCCCAGCCCAGGGCCCGTCCATGGCCATCCAGCACGACGGCCGCCACAGGGATTTCACCCTTCTCTCCAACGGCCTCTGCCCGGCGCAGCAGCCGCCTCATCCAGAGTTCATGGCGCTGAGCTTCGTTCAACCCCGAGGTCGATTCGCAGGCTTCTTCAACCATGCCAGCACGGCGGGTCCGATGACACGGGACAATGGGCGCTGAACGCTCAGGGCCATTGGCTCAAGCCCAACCGAGCCAGCCGCAGCGCAGCGTTGCCTGCTTCCCGGATCCCCTGCGGGAGGATCCCGCGTTGGAAGCCTTCTTGAGCTCGGCCAGCACGCGTCTCTGTCAGTGGTGGTCCAGTGCCGCTGAGCGCTCGCCCTTGCCCCTGCTGAGCGTTCTTCCCGAGCCGGCTCCACTGCAACAGGGCCTGTCTGCTGAGGCGTTGCTTGAGGATCTGCAGCTGGTGATGGATGGGGCCTACAACCCCGTCCACCCCGGTGCGATGGCCCACTTGGATCCCCCACCGCTCACCGCATCGGTGGCGGCTGATCTCGTCTGCGCCGGCCTCAACAACAATTTGTTGGCCGAGGAGCTCTCGCCAAGCCTGTCGCGGCTCGAGCGCAGCTTGACCCACTGGATGGCTGAACAACTGGGCCTCGGAGAGACGGCCGGTGGTGTCGCAGCCAGTGGCGGCAGCCTCAGCAATCTGATGGCCTTGGTCGTGGCTCGCCATCAGCTCGCCCATGGCGAGACCTCCGACTTGACGGTGTTCTGCAGCGCAGATGCCCACGTCTCCATCGGCAAGGCCCTGATGGTGATGGGCTTACCGAAGCAGAGTCTCCAGACCATCCAGACGGACGGCGCCGGCTGTCTCTGCCCCACGGCTCTTGCCGCTGCTTTGCAGTCGGCCGAGCAAGAGGGACGTCCTGTCCTTGCCGTTGTGGCCACCGCCGGAACCACGGTGCGGGGTGCCGTCGATCCCCTGGCGGCCATTTCTGATCTGTGCCACCGCCACGGGGTCTGGCTGCACGTGGACGGCGCGATTGGTGCGGTGTTTGGCCTCAGCCAACGGCACAAACACCTGGTCCCCGATCTGGACCGGGCCGACTCCCTCACGGTGAATCCCCAGAAGCTCCTGGGCATCACCAAGACCTCCTCCCTGCTGCTGCTGAAACGTCCTGAACTGCTGGCCTCCTGCTTTGGCACTGGCCTGCCCTACATGGAGCCCAGTTGGCTGGATGCCCATGGCGGTGAATGCGGCCTTCAGGGAACGCGGCCGGCCGAGATCCTCAAGCTCTGGCTGGGACTGCGCCAATTGGGTTTGGATGGAATCGATGCGTTGCTCCAGGGGGCCCTCCAACGGCGCGCTGCGCTGGAGCAGCACCTCTGCGGGCTGCCCTTGCAGATGCGCAGCGGCCCATTGCATCTATTGGCCTTCACCCCGAGTGCGATGGGGGCCAGCGAATCGGAGCGATGGTCGAGCCAGACCCGGCAGCAGTTGCTCGAACAGCAGTTGATGCTCTCCCGTCCCTTCTATGCGGGGAGGCATCACCTCAAGGCCGTACTCGGCAATCCCCACACCCGATCCACTGACCTGGCTGCCGTGGCCTCGGTCGTTCAGCGGTCGTTGACTTGCGTTTGAGATGAATCAACCGAACCCCCAAGGCCGCTGGGTCGCCATCGTGACCGGTGCCATCTCGATTCTGATCGCGGTGGCCTATCTGGCCTTCATCACCGTCCTGGATGCCCGTGGACCGATGCAGCCACCGCCGCCGGAGGCCTTCAGCGACGCTCGGGCCGTGGCGGCAGTTGCCCCTGCTTCCCCTGACGCTGCAGCGGTTCCACCACACGCTTCATCGCTGCCGACAGAAATGCATTGAGGGCGGATTCACGGCGGTTCAGGTCGTACTGACGCTGCACGACGTCCTGGATTCCGCCATCCCCCCAATCCTGATCCTGCTGGAAGTAGGTGATGAAACTGCGTCCGGCGATTCGAGTCAGCCAGCCTGCACCCACCGCCTGCACGGCACGGCTCAGCAGCAGCGCCGGAAGGTTCAGGCTGAGCGCGGCCCCGACCAGGCTGATGCCGCCCTTGATCAAGCCCAAGCTGGCCAGGGTTCGTCCCACGGAAACAGCCAGTTCCTGGGCCGAGGTTTTCGACAGGCTGACCCCATAGACGCGGCCGATTTCCATCACCATCTGGGCATTGACGGCGGCGGCCCCGAGCAAATCGATGCCCGGAAGCGGAGTGGCCGCGAGCACCCCGGCGCTGATCCAGCTGTAGCGATCGACGATCGACTCCGCATCCTGTTGCCGCTGCTCCCCCAGCAGACGGCGTCCCGCGTCGCTGAGCCTGCTGCTCTGCATCAGGATGTTGTCGGCAATCAGCTCCTCCCCGTCGCTGTGCAAGACCTGCGCGATCCTCCGCAGGAGCCGATCGATCTCCGGTGCTGGTTGCAGCGGTTGACCACCCGGCATCGGAACCGATTGGGGTGATGCACTGGCCGTCAGCACGTCCTCCAGTGCAATGCGGCCCTGGGTTCTGCGTCGAAGCAGCTCGAGGAGGCGTTTCTCTTCTTCTTCACCCCGCAGATCGCACTTGTTGAGGACCAGCAGCAGCCGTTTGCCCAAGCTGGCGAGCGCCGCAAACACCTCGAGCTCAGCGGCCCGAAGATCCCCATCGACAACAAGAAGTAGGAGATCGGCATTCGAGGCCTGATCGCGGGCAATCTGCTCGCGCTTCTGCCCCTCGATGCCCGCTTCCAAAATCCCCGGCGTGTCAACCAGTCGGATGCCTCGCTGCAGGTTGCGCAGGCGGAGGCGATAGCTCGTGGTTGTCGTCGTTGAACCCATGGCTGCTCCGACCTCGCCCACGACGTCGCGCAGCAGCGCCCGGATTAGGGATGTTTTCCCGGCGGAGCCGGTGCCAAACACCACGATCACTAAATCGCCGCGTTCCAGCTCTGCTGCAACCCTCTCTCGTTCTTGCCTGAGGGCCTCACGTTGGACCTCGTCCCGGATGCCCTGCAGGAGCGTCTCGATCCCTGCAAGGTTCTTTTGAGCTGCTTCCTTGCGGTTGACGGGAGCCTCAATCGGCGCACTGGTGCGCGAACCGGGCTCTTGAAAGACCTTCCAGCCTGAGCGCCGGATGCTGTTGAACCAGGGCCAAGCAAAGCGAGCGATCAGCAGTGCTGCCCCGCCGAAGAGCAGCAGGCTGAAGGGGCCAACAAGCCAGCTCGGAAGCAGGTAGCTCAGCTGCCAGAGCAGATTGTTGACGGCCTGGAGCACGGCGGTGACGACCACCAAGACCCCGAGGGCCAGACCAAGCCAAAGCCAGATTCGACCAGGAGGTTTCACGCCAGCATCCCTTGTTGGAGGTCAAGGGCTCCTTGACCACGCGCTCCGATGATCCCCTTGATTAGTGCCTGCGCCAAGCGGGAAAGAGCGAGAGCGCTAGGCAAAGAACCGCGAGGTTGATGGCGACATCCGCGAGGTTGAAGATCGGGAAGGAGATCGGCACAAACTCCAGGAAGTCCACCACCCGCCCCAAGCGCCAGCGGTCGATTCCATTGCCAACGGCTCCCCCCAGCAAGAACCCCAGGCCCATGGCCTGCCAGCGATCCAGTGGACCGCTCGTCTGGATCCAGAACACAAGCCCCACGGCGACCGCGAGGCTGACCACTCCCAACAGGTTGGCGTTTCCCTCCAGCATGCTGAAGGCCGCACCGCTGTTGAAGACCAGCTGCAGTTGGAGCAGTCCTGGAAGCAGCGGACGAACGCCCACTCCGGCCAGATGGTCCACGGCCCAGGCCTTGCTGATCTGGTCCATCAGCACAACGGCGATGGCGATCCAGTAGCTCCGCTTCATCAACGGTCCAGCAACAACAGGCGTCGGGTCGGCCAGGCGAGAACGGCCACCGCACAACAGAGGAGCAGTTGGGGGAGCAGCGGCCCAAGGCTGTAGGTCAGCACCAACTGGGGCAGCTGTCCGCCCCAGCGCTGGAACAGCCCGCCGAGCAGGAGGTTGGCCAGGCCGCAACCCTGAAGGATCAACAGCCCCAGGACCGCTGCAGCCACAAGATTCAGCAGGTCATCCATGTCCTGCTGCTGGGCGAGGCGGCCGGTCAGCCAGGCAGCTGGTAGGAACCCAGCCAGATAGCCAAAAGCGGGATCGCTGAGGTAGCTCAACCCGCCGCCACCCTGAAAAACCGGGAGCTGGAAGAGCCCCAGGCTGATGTAGGCCATGCCGGCCAACATGGCCGGACGATGTCCGCAGACCAAGGCCGTAAAGAGCAGGGCTGGCACCTGCAAGGTCATGGGCAGGGGCACGAACGAGACGCCCTGGCTGCCTGGCCAAGGGATCGCGGCCTGAATCAACCCTCCACAGAGGATCAGCAGCAATCCAGCGAGGGCACCACTCCAGTTGGCAAGGGCGCGCACAGTTGGCCTCTCAGTGGGACCATCCTGCAGGAGAGTGGTGGTCTTGCAACGACCGATGTCCCAGGAATCCATCAGCGTTGGCACTCAGGTGCGTCTGCTGGCTCAACCCAGCTATCTCAAGACAGCCGACGCGATGTCGATGCTGCGCCCGCCTGATTTGATCGACGCCGACGAGGTTGGCCAGGTGGTAGCCCTCAAGGCCTTGGATCAAGTCGCCGTCCGTTTCCGTCGCGGCACCTTTTTGCTGGAGCTCAAGCAACTTGAACCGGTTTAAGACCGGTTCAGTGGATGCCCCGTCCAGACCGCCGTTGCTGCCTCAATCGCGTCCTGCGGTCCGCAGAGGCTCAAGGACGGTCCCTGCAGCAGCGCCTGCGCTGCTTGGTGGAGATCGTTCGGCGTCAGCGCTTCAGCTTCGAGAAGACAGCGATCGGCAAAGTCGAAGGGCAGGCCATGGCCGAGGACCAGGGCGTGGCGATCGGCCACTTGGCTGCAGGTTTGGCGCCCTAACGCCTCCTGACCTTTGAATTTCGCCTTGGCCAGCTGGAGTTGTGCATCACTGATGGGCTCCTCGAGCAGGCGCAGCCATTCATTGAGCAGCTCGCGGGTGGCTTCCTCAGCTCGCTCACTCGAGCTGGAGAGATGGAACACGAAGGGGGCATCCCCGAGGCGCGCGGGGTAGTGCACCCCCACGTCGTAGGCCAGGCCGTGTTCCTCCCGTAGGGCCACAAAGAGGCGGCTGGACATGCCGATGCCCAGGTGGCAATGCAGCAGCCGTAGGGCCAGGGCCTGCTCACTGCCAAGGGGAGCTGTGGTGGTCCCCAGCATCAAGACCAACTGCTCAGTCTCATCGACGTTGCTCGCCAGTGAGACCTGCTTGAGCCCGGAGGCGCCGGCCAGGCGCTTTGGCGCCTGGGTCCTCCAGCTCTGGCCGTCGAGCTGATGCAGCAACAGTTGCTCGGGCTCCGCTGGGATCTGGCCCGCCAGGACCATCACGGCACCCTCTTGCCCGAGCTGGTGGGTCATCTGCTCGAGTTGCGGTCGAGCCAGTGCGCAGAGTTCGGCCTCAACACCCAGGGGGTCGTGGCCGTAGGGCCCTGAGCCGTAGAGCTGCTGACGCAGTTGATCGTGGGCGACCTGGAAGGGGTCCTCCTTCTGCCGCTGCAGGGTTTGCAGATTGAGTTGACGCTCGAGGGTCACCTGGTCCTCGACCAGCCACGGGCTGGTGACCATCTGCAGGACCAGCGGCAGCAAGAGAGCCGCGTCATCACTGGCGCACTTCAGGCTGATCAAGGTGCCGTCTTCGGCGGCCTCACAGCGCAGTCCTGCGCCCCGGCCTTCAACGAGATCAGCCAGGGCGTCGCCACTGAACGGCCCGCAGCCCCGGCTCAGCACCCCCGCGAGCAGTTGGGAGGCTCCCCGCTGGCCAGAGGGGTCGGCGCTGCTTCCGCCGCGGATCCAGAGCTTGGCCGAGAGGATGGCTGGACCTGGACGCTCGATGAGCCAGAGCGGACAGCCTCCGCTGAGCTCACGTTGTTGCACGCCGGCGCTGCTCATGCTGGAACCGCCTCCAACACAAAGGCCTGCTCCGGCTGCAGTTGGGGGACGACGTCCTGCACCAGGCGCTGTCCGTCCCATTCCTCGAGCCAGTCGAGCGGGGCTTGGAGGTTGTGCTTGCGATCCCACAGCGCGCTGTTGCCAACCATCGCGGCGACGGCGCTTGGCGCCTCCAGGCTGAAGCGGTAGCCGTTGCCGACCAATCGCCGGGCGCGCTCCACCTCGGCTTCGCTTGGGATCTCCTGCTGCAGTGCCTTCAGGACGCCATTGATTTCCGCTCGAACACGGCTGAGGTGTTCGGGCTCACAGACCGCCTCAAGCAAGACAAGGCAGCCGGACTCCAAGACGTTGAGATCGAGATCGACGCTTTCCACCAGCCGAAGCTGCTCCCGCAGTCGCTCCACCAGGCGACTGCGCCGTCCCTCCGCCAACAGGGTGGTCAGCAGGTCCCCACCAACCACAGACATTTGGTCAGCTGCACCGGGCAGCGGCCAGGCCATTAAGAGCCTGGCGGCCTCCAGCCGGGGCAGTTCCAGTCGCTCTTCACCGGGCATGAACTGCAGTGGAGCAGGCCTTGCGTCGGCTTCGGAGGGGACCAACTCCGCCAAGGCTGAGCGCTGCAGTTGCTCTTCCAGTTGCAACGCCGCCAGCGGCCCTGCCACCGAAAGGCAACAACGATCGGCGCGGTAATGACGGGCATGGAAGCGCGCCATGGCCTCCGGGGTGTGGCCAAGGAGTGCGTCCCGGTCCCCCAGGATCGCTTTGCCATAGGCGTGATCCAGGCAGCTTTGCTTGAGCAGCTGCTGAAAAGCCACTTCTTCCGGTTGGTCCTCACTCTGGGCGAGTTCCTCGAGCACCACCTGACGCTCCATGTCGAAATCGCTCCGGTCCAAGCGCGGTTGAAGCACCAGATCAGTGAGCAGCTCCAGTGCTTCAGCGCAGGCTTCGGGCGGAATCAGGACGTGATAGTGCACGTCGTCGAAGCCGGTGGCTGCATTGCTGTTGCCCCCAAGCGCTTCGATGCGCTGGTCAAATTCACCGGCTTGAAGGCTGTGACTTCCTTTGAAGACCATGTGCTCGAGGAAGTGGGCGATCCCCGCCTCCCCGGGGGCCTCCACTCCACTGCCGGAGCGGCACCAAAAGTCAAGGCAGACCACAGGTGCATTCGGCAGATCGAGTTGCACCAGGGACGTTCCGTTGGCGAGCTGACCACGCTGCGGTTCAGGCAGCGGAGCGGTGTTCAGACCTGACAACGGATTGAGAACCTGTGGTTCGCCCCATTCTGCTGGCAGGATCGCCAGGACGGTCGCCGCTTCAGCCCCGATGAGTTCTGCTGCCCTCGGCATTCATCCGCTCGTTGACGCCCTCGCTGAGCGCATCCGTCAGCAGTGGTCCTCCTTGCCGGAGCTGCAGCCACTGGCGGTAGATCCCCAATTGGAGGCCATTAGCGGCAGCCTCGATGGGGAGGACCTCTTCATCCGCAATGAATTGCGCTCCAGCCGCGGTCTGCGCAAGTTGCACCTGGAAACCGCACGGCTTGGAGCCGGCCTGCAGATCCTCCACTGCGTCTTTTTCCCCGACCCCCGCTATGACCTGCCCGTCTTTGGGGCGGACATCGTTGCCGGCCGTGGCGTGGTCTCTGCTGCAATCGTTGATCTCTCGCCCGTGGATGGCGCCCTGCCGCAGGCGGTCCTTCAGCGTCTGGAGGCCCTGCCGAAGCGCGCGTTCAGCCAGGAGCGTGAGCTGCCTGAGTGGGGGACGATCTTTTCTCCCTATGTCCGCTTTGTCCGTCCTGCGGATGCAGCGGAAGAGCAACGCTTTATCGAGCTCGTCAGTGATTTTCTGCGGGTGTTGGGTGAGGCCAGTGCAGAGGCCGTTCCTCAGCCCATCGATCACCCAGATACGGTGAGGCGACATAGCGGCCAGCTCTCGTATTGCCAGCAACAGAAGCGCAACGACAAGACCCGCCGCGTGCTCGAGAAAGCCTTCAATCCCGAGTGGGCCGATCGCTACATCGAGGAGTTGCTCTTCGACGATCCACTGCCCCTGCAGTGATGCTGCAGTGGCTGAAGCGATATCCCTGGCGAAGTGGCGGTGGAGCAGTGGCTCTGCTGCTGCTCGCCGTGGTGATTGGTCGTGCCCTGGACCGGCCCGCGCCGGTGCCTCCGGCCCCGGTTGTTCAACCCAGAATTGAATCCGTTTCGGCCCTGGGTCGACTGGAACCCGCCGGCGACGTCCGCAAGCTGGCCGCTCCCATGGGGTCGATGGGCGGCAGCCCCCGCATCAGCAGCCTTTCGGTCCAAGAAGGTGACCGGGTCAAGCGCGGTCAGATCCTGGCCACCTTTGATAACCGCCCCGGACTCTTGGCTGATCTCGCGGCGATCAATGCCCGTATTGGCACCCTGGATCGCTCGATCGCGATGCAGCGTCGTGAGGTGAGTCGCTACCGCGAAGCCTCCAGGGAAGGTGCCGCCAGCATGGTGCTCCTGGAGGAGAAGCAAGACGAGCTGGTGACCTTCGAAGGACAACGGCGTCAAGCCCTCGCTGAGAAGCGAGGCATTGAAGTGGACCTCAAGGACAGCCAACTCCGCTCACCCATTGATGGGACGGTATTGCGGGTCTATGCCCGTCCTGGGGAGCGTCCTGGTTCGGACGGCATCCTGTCGGTTGGCGCCAGTGACCGCATGGAGGCGATCGCCGAGGTCTACGAAAGCGACATCGGTCGGATTCGCCTGGGCCAGAGTGCTTCGTTGATCAGTGAAAACGGAGGCTTCAGCGGCAAGCTGAAGGCTGAAGTGCTGCGGATTTCACCGCAGATCCGGCAGCGGGATGTGCTCTCCACCGATCCCACGGGCGATGCGGACGCTCGCATCGTCGAAGTGCGACTCGCCCTGGATCCCGCCGATGCCAAGCGTGTGCAGCAGCTCTCGGGCCTGAAGGTCATCGCGCGCTTTGAGCCGTGAGTCTTCAGCGTTGGTTTGAGGGGATCTGGCAACGCCGGCGCATTCCCCTGGCCCTGCTGCTCTTAACCCGGCAGCCAGTGCGTCTGGCTGTAGCGCTTGCGGGCATCAGTTTCGCCGGGATCCTGATGTTCATGCAGCTGGGCTTCCGTGACGGGCTGTTTGATGCCAGCGTCACGATTCACCGGCTGTTTGACGCCGATCTGGTGCTGATCAGTCCCCGGTCCACCAGTTCGGTGAGCATGGCGGGCTTCCCCAAGCGCCGTTTGGTCCAGACCATGGCGGCCCCAGAGGTGGAGGGGATCACGCCGGTTCACTGGAATTTGTTGCTCTGGCGCAACCCCGAAACGCGGGGCACACGCTCCATCTTGACCCTGGGCTTTGAGCCCAATGATCCCCTCTTCACCGATCCTTCGCTGGCCCCAAAGGCGCGGGCTCTGACTCAAAAGGGGCGGGTTCTTTTTGATGAGCAGTCCCGACCGGAATTTGGACCGGTGGCCGAGTGGTTCCGTGAGGGGCGCACGGTGGAGAGTGAAATTGCCGGCAAGCGCGTCCGTGTGGCTGGTTTGGTGGGCTTGGGAACCTCCTTTGGAGCGGATGGAAATCTGCTGACCAGCTCGGAGACCTTCATCGATCTGCTTCCCAACACCCCGCCCGGGAGCATCGAGGTCGGCTTGGTTCGCCTGAAACCCGGAAGCGATCCCACCGCCGTCGCCCAACGTCTGCAGGCCCAACTGCCCAGCGACGTCAAGGTGCTCACCAAGCAGGGCTTTATTGATTTCGAGCAGAACTACTGGCGCACCAGCACCTCCATCGGCTTCATCTTCACGCTCGGGGCCGCCATGGGATTCGTCGTTGGCTGCGTGATCGTCTATCAGGTGCTCTATTCCGATGTGAGTGACCACCTGCCGGAGTACGCGACCTTGATGGCGATGGGCTACAAGCTGCCCAGCCTGCTTGGGGTCGTTGCCCGCGAAGGACTGCTGCTGGCCGCCTTTGGCTATCTCCCGGCCTATGCCGCAGGCCAGGGCCTTTACCTCATGGTGCGCTCTGCCACCCAACTGCCGGTGTTCATGGACTCCGCCCGCGCCATCACCGTGTTCAGCATGATTTTGGTGATGTGCATGGCGTCAGCAGGGCTGGCCATGCGTCGCCTGGCCGACGCCGATCCCGCAGAGATTTTCTGAACCGATGGCCATCTCCGCTGCAGTTGATCTTCGGGAGCTCTCCCATTTCTATGGATCGGGGACCATGCGCCGCCAGGTCCTCCAGGGCGTCAACCTGACCGTTGCGGCCGGCGAGGTCGTGCTGCTGACGGGACCCTCCGGCTGCGGCAAGACCACCCTGCTGACCCTTGTCGGCGCCCTGCGCTCCGTTCAAGAAGGATCCGTAGAGGTGTTGGGCCAACAGCTGGCCGGTGCCAGTCGCCGCGATCGTCAGCGGCTGCGCCGCTCGATCGGCATGATTTTTCAAGGACACAATCTGCTGCGCTGCCTGACGGCGGAGCAAAACGTGCAGATGGGATCGGACCTGCTGCCTGGCCTGAGCTACCGCGCCCGGCGTGATCAATCCAGGGAGTGGCTTCGGGCCGTGGGCCTCGGGGACGAACTGCATAAGTTGCCCCATGACCTCTCCGGCGGTCAGAAGCAGCGCGTGGCGATTGCCCGTGCCCTCGCCGCCCACCCGCGCTTGCTGCTCGCCGATGAACCCACCGCAGCGTTGGATTCGCAAACGGGTCGTGAGGTGGTGGAACTTTTAAGGCGTTTGGCCCGGGATCAGGGCTGTGCGGTCCTGATGGTCACCCATGATCCGCGGATCTTGGATATCGCTGATCGCCTGGTGCGCATGGAGGATGGCCGTCTGCTGGAGGCAGGAAAGCCCGCGTTATCCGTTCAGCACTGAGGGCGATTCAGTACTGTGGGGACTAACCCGAACTTCACGCCGTTTCGATGGCCAAACGCCGCAACCTCAAGAAGGAAAAGCAAGAGCGCAACCGCGCGTACGCCCGCAAGTTCAAAAAGCGGAAGATGCGTAACGACGGTCGCGGCGAAGGCGCAGGTAATGGCGTGACCGGCACCGCCAACAACGGCGGCGCTGCTGACTGATCAGCTCTCGCAATTTGACTGCTCTGGGATCCTGAGGGATCCCTTTTTTTTGCTCGAATCGTCGACCTGGCCATGTTCCTCAGCGTCGTCATCCCCACCTACAACCGTCTGCCGATTCTCGAGAAGTGCCTGCGTGCCCTCGAGAGCCAGCGACTGGCTGCACCGATCAGCAACTACGAGGTGGTGGTGGTGGATGACGGGTCCACCGACGACACAGTGGCTTGGTTGGGCCGCCATCAGGCCGATCTCCCCCATGTCCGCCTGGTCCAACAGGACCACGGTGGACCGGCTGAGGGGCGCAACCGCGGGGTGGATCACGCCCGTGGTGACGTGATTGTTTTTATTGACAGCGACCTGGTGGTGACGGAGGACTTTCTCCTGAGTCACGCCAGCCAGCTGAACCAGAGCTGGCAGGAGCGGGGCGACCGCCTCTGCTTCACCTATGGAGCGGTGATCAACACCGCCAATTTTGAAGATCCGACCAGCGAACCCCACAAGCTCCGCGATCTTTCCTGGGCCTATTTCGCCACCGGGAATGTCGCGATTGACCGTGAGGTTCTTGAGCGCAGTGGCCTGTTTGACACCCGCTTCCGGCTCTATGGCTGGGAAGACCTGGAGTTGGGCGAGCGGCTGCGGCAGATGGGCGTCGTCCTGGTCCGTTGTCCGGCTGCGGTTGGCTATCACTGGCACCCGCCCCTGAGCTTGGAGCAGGTCCCCCGCCTGATCGCCGTCGAGGGGGAGCGGGCCAAGATGGGTCTGGTCTTCTACAAAAAACACCCCACCCGGCGGGTGCGGTTCATCATTCAATTCACCATCCTCCACAGGGTGCTCTGGGAGCTACTGACCCTGGGTGGTCTCTTGAATGAGCGCAGCCTTCGGCCGCTGCTGGCTTGGCTGATTCGTCAGGGCCAAGCGGCATGGGCCATGGAGCTACTCCGGCTTCCTCTCAATCGCATCGGTGTCAGGGCGCTTTATGCCGAGGCTCGGGCCGCCGGTCTGCGCTGAGCAGAAGGCCCGTTTGGTAGTGTTTCCAGGCACTTTCAAACCGCACACCTGCGCGTTTCGGGTGATCAACCGGTGATTCAGGTTCGTCCTGTTCGGTGGATCCCTGGCAGGTGGAGGCAAACCCGAAACCTCAACACAACATGGCTGTCGTCACTCTCGCCGAAATGATGGAGGCGGGTGCTCACTTTGGGCACCAAACTCGCCGTTGGAACCCCAAGATGTCGCGCTACATCTATTGCGCGCGCAACGGCGTCCACATCATTGACCTCGTGCAAACCGCGGTTTGCATGAACAACGCCTACAAGTGGGTCCGCAGTGCCGCACGCAGCGGCAAGCGCTTCCTGTTTGTGGGAACCAAAAAGCAGGCCTCTGAGGTGATTGCCCTCGAAGCCAGCCGCTGTGGTGCTGCCTACGTGAACCAGCGCTGGCTGGGCGGCATGCTCACCAACTGGACCACGATGCGTGCCCGCATCGACCGCCTGAAGGACCTCGAGCGGATGGAGTCCTCCGGCGCCATCGCCATGCGTCCTAAGAAGGAAGCCGCAGTCCTGCGCCGCGAGCTGGACCGCCTGCAGAAGTACCTGGGTGGTCTCAAGAACATGCGTCGCCTCCCCGACGTGGTGGTCCTGGTGGACCAGCGCCGCGAGACGAACGCCGTGCTCGAAGCCCGCAAGCTGGACATTCCCCTGGTGTCCATGCTCGACACCAACTGCGACCCCGACCTCTGCGACGTGCCCATCCCCTGCAACGACGACGCAGTGCGTTCCGTTCAACTGGTGCTCGGCCGTCTGGCGGATGCCATCAACGAAGGTCGCCACGGCTCCAACGAGCAAGCTGCCTACGACGACGTTCAGGCCTGATTCGTTCCTGACCCCAGTGGTTGATGCCAGGAGCTTCCCCCCGGGGAGGCTCTTCGGTGTTGAGCCCCTGTTTTGATTTTTCCCCTCTTCATCACCGCAACGCACCATGGCTGAGATCTCCGCCAAGCTCGTCAAAGAACTGCGCGACATGACCGGCGCAGGGATGATGGACTGCAAGAAGGCCCTCAACGAAACGAAGGGCGACAAGGACAAGGCCGTCGAGTGGCTGCGTCAGAAGGGCATTGCCTCCGCCGAGAAGAAGGCTGGCCGTGCCGCCGCTGAGGGCGCGATCGGTAGCTACATCCACACCGGTGCCCGCGTCGGCGTTCTGGTTGAAGTGAACTGCGAAACCGATTTCGTCGCCCGTGGCGAGATCTTCCAGGAGCTCGTGCGCAACGTGGCCATGCAGGTCGCTGCATGCCCCAACGTTGACTACGTCAAGGTCGAGGACATCCCCGCTGAAGTCGCCGAGCGCGAGAAGCAGATCGAGATGGGCCGCGATGACCTCGCCGGCAAGAAGGAGGAGATGAAGGAGAAGATCGTGGCTGGCCGTATCGGCAAGCGCCTGAAGGAGATGTCCCTCCTCGATCAGGCCTACATCAAGGACAGCGCCCTGACCGTCGACGAACTGGTTAAGCAGGTCTCTGGCAAGGTCGGCGAGAACATCCAGGTGCGCCGCTTCGTTCGCTTCAACCTGGGCGAGGGCATCGAAGTCGAGAAGATGGACTTCGCGGCTGAAGTGGCTGCCATGCAGGCTGCTTGATCGGGACTCGTCCCTTCAGCGCTCTGGTCCCGTGAGTCGTCCTCTGGATCCCAACACACGATCCCTGGACGAGGCCAAGGCACAACTCCTCTCGCTGCTTCAGCAGCAAGAGGAGTTCACTCCGGCCCTCTACCGCGACCTCGCCCTGTACCTGCAGGTTCTGCGGGATGGCCTGTTGCACAGCGTGCAGCAGGCCTGTTTTCATTTGGCGACCCAGGTGGTTCCTGAGCGCTACAACCAGCTGACACCAGAGCGCCGTCAGACGTTTCAGCGGCGTCTCCAAAGTTTGGTGAAACGCTCCTGTTCCCTGCTGACCGTCGAGCAGGTGATGGGTCTGGCCGCCCAGCAGGCCCGCAAGCAACAGCGCCGGCAGCTGCAGGAGCAGCAAAAAATTCTGCAAAGCATGCTGGAGGGCCAAGAGGAAGCCACCCCGAGCTCTCCGCCCGTTGAACGGCCTGCTGAGGCTCCATTGCCCCAGTCGATCAATCTCAGCCTGGATCTCCCCCTGGGGGCCGATCTGTTTGACCGAGGTGTGCCGGGATTGCCAGCATTGAACCAGCGTCCTCGTGTAGCCGAGGAAGACGAGGTGCCGTCTGCCGAGCCAGCTCCGCCTGAGGGGGATTTAGCCCTGCTTCAGTCCCTGTTCTCGATGGCCTCCGAGACCCTGTCAGCACGGTCCTCCGAGTCCGAGACCCCTGAGGTTGAGGAGTCTGGGGACGAGGTGGGCGATTCCGAAGGCCTTCCGTTCGAGAGCTTCGACTCGGACGTCGTCAGTTCGCATCTGCCTCGCGATCCCCTGCTTCAGGTGCGCTGGTGGGCCCATTTCGATCGTGCTCTGCGCCGACGTCTGCGCAACCTCTCCCATGCCATCAATGTGGAGATGATGCGCGTGGGTCTGGCGCAGGGCTTGCTCCCTTTGAATCTCCTGGATGCGGTCTTGGATGGACAGGTCGAGGCCCTGCCTGCGCCAGCCAACGTCCTGCGGATGGCTCTCCCTCTCACCCTGAATCCAGCGTCGCCCTCCCTCGCTCCGACCGAGGTCTTGACCTTGCTGTTGCGTGGTCCGGATCTGGAGTTTGAACAACCCCGTTTGCGCACCTGCCGTCAGCGCTTGGAACAGAGGCGCCGCACATTGCGCACAATGGCCAAGCGGTATCGCACCTGGCAGCGCCGGGTCAGTGCCCTCGAGGCAGAGCAGCAGTGGTTTCAGGACAGCGCCCCCACCCAGAATCCAGCAACGGATCGCAGCTAGCGCTCCAGGCTTGGTTGCGTCCGCTGCAACAGGCGCTCCAGCTCGAGGCTGAGCGTGGTTTTGAGGACCTGCTCGGCCGCAAGGAGCGCTTCAGCAGCTTTCTGCAGCGGGCCCTGGCGGCGCCACCGGAGGAGCTCGATCGCCAGCGCTTCTCTGGCTTGGGGGAGCTGGCCGGTGACTTTGCTCGGTATGGCGAACTGAGCCAGTCCCGCCGTCAGAGCCTGGTGCGCCGCAGCCGCCAGTATCTGTTTGAACTGCAGAAGGTCCTTCAGCCGGTTCAGCCGGTCTCTCCCCCTCGACTGCGCCTGCTCTCCAGTGAGTCCCCAGGCGCTCCCCGTTCCCAGTCGATCCAACCGGATACCCCCTTGAGCGAGGTCCGCGGTGTGGGCCCAAAAAGTGCCACGCGCCTCGCTGCCTTGGATCTTTGGCTTGCCCGAGACCTGGTTCGCTACTACCCCCGCGACTACCTCGACTACGCCAACTTGGTGCGCATCGCCGGCCTCGAGCCCGGCAAGACGGCCACGATCGTCGCCACGGTGCGCCGCAGTCACAGTTTCACCAGCCCGCGCAACCCGAATCTCTCGATCCTCGAGCTCCATTTGGCCGACATCACCGGCCGGATTCGTGTTTCGAAGTTCTTTGCGGGGAAGCGGTTCAGCTCACCGGCTTGGCTTAAGGCCCAACAGCGCAACTATCCCGTCGGGGCCTCTGTTGCCATTAGCGGGTTGGTGAAGGAGACCCCCTACGGACCGGCATTCCAGGACCCCTTGATGGAGGTCCTGGAGAGTCCCAATGCCTCGGTTCGCAGTGACCAGATTGGCCGCCTGTTGCCTGTCTACGGCCTGACCGAGGGGCTGACGGCCGACCGCCTGCGCAATCTGATCCGTCCCGTGGTGGCGGCTGCAGGCCAATGGGGTGATCCGTTGCCGGCTTCGCTGCAGGCGCGGGAGGGCTTGGTCCCGCTGCCGGAGGCCCTGGTCCAGATCCATGGTCCGACGAGCCAGGCGTCTCTGAGCGAGGCTCGCCACCGTCTGGTCTTTGACGAGTTCCTTCTGCTGCAGCTGGGTTTGCTGCAGCGGCGCCGCCAGCTCACCAGTCGTCCCGCCCCTGCCCTGGCGGTTGAGGGTGACGCATTGCTCCAGGCGTTTTTGCAGCTGCTCCCCTTCCCCCTCACCGGAGCCCAGCAGCGCGTCTTGGCGGAGATCCGGGCTGACCTGCGGCGGGACCAGCCGATGGCCCGTCTGGTGCAGGGGGATGTCGGTAGCGGCAAGACCGTGGTCGCGATCGCTGCTCTGCTGACCGCGATTGATTCCGGCTGCCAGGGGGCCCTGATGGCACCGACGGAGGTGTTGGCTGAACAGCACTACCGCAAGCTCTGCGAGTGGCTGCCCCAACTGCATGTCACCTGCGCCCTACTGACCGGATCGACACCCCTGCGCCGGCGGCGAGAGTTGTTGGCGGACCTGGCCAATGGAACCCTGAAGATGCTGGTGGGGACCCATGCCCTTCTGGAGGATCCCGTTCAGTTCCAGCGCTTGGGTCTGGTGGTCGTCGATGAGCAGCATCGCTTTGGCGTCCACCAGCGCAACCGCCTGCTGGACAAGGGCCTGCAGCCTCACCTGTTGACCATGACGGCGACGCCGATCCCAAGGACCTTGGCCCTCTCCATTCACGGTGATCTGGAGGTCAGCCAAATCGACGAGTTGCCGCCTGGCCGCACCCCCATTCGCACGAGCCTTTTGGCAAGCGCCGATCGCGACGAGGCCTATAGCTTGATTCGAGAGCAGGTGGCCCTCGGCCAGCGGGCCTATGTCGTCCTGCCCCTGGTGGAGGAGTCCGAGAAGTTGGACCTGCGCTCTGCCGTCGATGTGCATCAGCAGCTCAGCGAGCAGGTCTTCCCGAACCTCCAGGTCGGACTGCTGCATGGACGCATGCCCAGTGCTGAGAAGCAGGCGGCAATCACAGCCTTTGCGAGCGGCGAGACCCAGGTGCTGGTCAGTACCACCGTGGTCGAGGTGGGCGTGGATGTGCCCGAGGCCAGCGTGATGGTGATTGACCACGCCGATCGCTTCGGGTTGGCCCAGTTGCACCAGTTGCGCGGACGCGTTGGCCGAGGGGCTGCGGCGTCCTACTGCCTGCTGGTGAACGACAGCCGCAATGTGCTCGCACGGCAGCGCCTGGAGGTGCTGGTGCGCTCCAACGACGGCTTTGAGATCGCGGAAATGGACCTGCGCCTGCGGGGTCCCGGTCAGGTCCTGGGCACCCGCCAGAGTGGGCTGCCAGATCTGGCCCTCGCCAGCCTCACCGACGACGGGGAGGTGCTGGAGCAGGCCCGCCGCGTGGCCCAGGAGATCGTGGCGGAGGATCCTGACCTGGATCAACACCCGGGCCTTGCCAAAGTGCTGAGCGACCAGCGTCATCGGGTCGCCCAAGCTGCCCGCCTGAACTGATGCCCCTGCGGCCCTGGAGTGACATCGTCATCCGCGACTGCGCCGAGTCGCTTGCCCCCTTGCCTGCGGCTCTCTTTCGGATCGAACCCCACCCCTATGTCGCCGTTGGTGCCCCCTATGGCGAGGGTGCCTGTCCCTTTCGCCTCCGCACCGGAGTCATCCAGCGCCTCCTCCAGGCCCAGACGGTTTTAAGCAAGGCTGAACCCGGCTACCGCCTGGCGATCTTTGACGCTTGGCGTCCGATTGCTGTCCAGCGCTTCATGGTGGACTACGCCATCGCCCAGGAGTGCAGCACCCGAGGCCTAAACCCCAGCTCGGCCAGCCCAGCCGTGGCGGCTGTCATTGACGAGGTGAGTCGCTTTTGGGCTCCGCCCAGCCTGGATCCTGCGACACCACCTCCCCACAGCACCGGAGCGGCGGTTGACCTCACCCTGCTGGATGGGGCGGGCGAACTCGTCGACATGGGTTCTGACATCGACGCGATAGGAGCTGTATCAGAGCCCCACCACTACCGCGCCGTTGCCGATACGACGCCTGACGGTGTGGAGCGCCAACAGGCCCTCGAATGGGATCGACGGCGCCGACTCCTCGCTGATGCGATGGAATCGCAGGGCTTCGCCCAACACCCCAACGAGTGGTGGCACTTCAGCTACGGCGACCAGCTCTGGGCCTGGCAGCGGAGCCAGAGCGAGGCGATCTATGGCCGTGCGTCAGACGGCTGAGCGGACCAGCTCTTCAACGGACTGGCGGCCGAGCTTGGCGACATAGTCACCGAAGCTGCGGCGGCCGCCTGCGGCCTTCCAGCCCTTCAGCAGCGGTTCAATCGTGCTCTCGAGTTTCTCCAGCGGCATCCGCTCGAGGTAGGGCTCGGCCAGACGACTCAAGTTCGGTGTTCCACCAAGCCAGAGTTGGTACTGATTGACGCCATCACCCACCAGGCCCAGTTCAGCCATGTAGGGACGGGCGCATCCATTTGGACAGCCGGTCATGCGCACCAGGATTGATTTCTCAATCTCGAGGCGCCGAAGTTGTGCATCCAGCCGCGCCAGCACATCGGGAAGAATCCGCTCGGCCTCGGTCACCGCCAGCCCGCAGAGGGGGAGCGCAGGACAGGCAATGGCGTGACGCGCCAGTTGGTCCGGTGTTTCGGGCGTCTCAACGCCAAGAGCGGCGAGGGCTTCTTTGACTGCAGCCCGCTGGGCCGTGCCGATGTTGCAGAGCAGCAGATCCTGGTTGGGGGTGAGACGAATCTCCAATTGATAGGTCTCCACCAGCTGGCGAAGGCCCCGCTTGAGATCGCCCGAGAGACGGCCACACAACAGCGGGATGCCGACGAACCACTTGCCGGCGCTGATGCGATGCCAACCCAGATAGTCCTCAAGCTTGGCTTTGGGCTCAAGTCGTAGACCCTTGATCGGGTGCGAGAAGTACTTCGCCTTGAGTTCGTCTTTGAACCAGCGAATGCCTTGATCGTGGATCAGGTACTTGAGACGTGCGTGACGACGGTTGTTGCGGTCACCGTGGTCCCGTTGCAGGGCCAGGATCGCCTGCACCAGATCAAAAATGTGTTCAGCTGCCACATAGCCGAGGGGATCAGCTGTGCGGGCAAACGTCTCCTCCTTGTTGTGGGTGCGGCCCATGCCACCACCCACATAAACGTTGCAGCCACGGAGTTCGCCGTTGGCATCAGCAAAGGCCACCAGGCCGATGTCCTGGGTCAGCAGATCGACGGAGTTGTCCCCAGGCACCGTCACGGCCACCTTGAACTTCCGGGGTAGGTAGGTGCCGCCGTACAGAGGCTCCTTGGCGTCCCCGCTAAAGACACCCCCTTCCTGTTGCCGCTCGCGTGCCTTCTTCACGGGGCGGCTGGGTTTGATCCGGTAACTCAGATCGCCATCGACCCAGAGGTCCAGGTAGCTGCCCTCAGCGGCCTGCGGGCTGAGGACGTCAGCGATGTCGTTGGCCAATTGGCGGGCCGCTGGATAACCGCCTTTTTCGAAGGGGGCCGCCGGCGCCATGACGTTGCGGTTGATGTCGCCGCAGGCCGCCAAGGTCGAACCCATCGAGCGAACGATGGTGCCGATCACCTCCTTGAGATGTCCCTTACGGATGCCGTGCATCTGGAAGGCCTGACGGGTGGTAGCCCGCAGCGTTCCATTGCCGAGGCGATCGGCCAGCTCATCCATCGCCAGATACAGGCCGGCCGGGATCCGTCCAGCGGGGCTGCGCAGGCGCAGCATCATCTGCCAGTCCTTGTCTTGACCCTTCTGCCTGTTTTCGCGGTTGTCCTGTTGATAGCTGCCGTGGAATTTCAGCAACTGAACGGCCCCGTCACTGAAGTGACTCAGGTCGTTCTGCAGCTCTGCAGCGAGAGGGTCCTTCAGGTAGTCGCTGTCGGCCTTGAGTTGCTCAAACTTGGTGCGCTCTGCGCCTGTGGCGATGGAAGGGGAAAACGTCCGTTCCTCGGGGCTCTTCTGCTCCACTTGCCCCACGGACTGCCCTTCGGCCACGCTCACGCACCACAAACAGTGATCTTTGAACGTAGCGAAGCGTCGACCAGGCTTGGCTTCGGAGCCGTTTCAATAAGCTGATCGGCTGCTGAGGCTGCCTGCTCCGTGTCCACCTTTCTGCTTGAGATCGGGACTGAGGAGTTGCCCGCGGATTTTGCGCGCCTGGCGCTGCCGCAGCTGGAGCAGGCGGTGAAGCGTGATCTGAGTGCAGCGCGACTGAGCTACGGCCAGGTTGAGACCACCAGCACTCCCCGTCGCCTGGTGGTCCAGGTGAGTGATCTGTCTGAATCAGCCCCCGATCTGCGCGATGAGCGCAAGGGGCCACCCGCAGCACAGGCGTTCAAAGACGGTGTCCCGACCCAGGCCGCCATTGGTTTCGCCAAGCGCTGCGGTGTTGATCCCGCTGCCCTTGAGGTGCGTGACACCCCCAAGGGTCCGTTTGTCTTTGCGGAAGTCCTGGAAGCCGGGCGCCCCGCCCGTGAGCTCCTGGCGGAGGCCATTCCCCAGTGGATTGCAGCCCTCCAGGGCCGTCGTTTTATGCGTTGGGGCGTGGGAGAAAGCCGCTTTTCCAGGCCCGTGCGTTGGCTAGTGGCGCTGCTGGGATCCGAGCTGATCCCCGTCACCCTCTCCGGTAGCGACCCCGTCGTGCAGTCCGGCCAGACCAGCCGTGGCCACCGTCTCTACAGCGACGCCGTGGCGATCCCGTCGGCCGATGCCTACGCCGCTGCCCTGGCCGACGCCGGGGTGGTGGTCAATCGCTCTGATCGGGCTTCATTCATTCGCACCAGCGTTGAACGCAGTGCCGCCGCCTTGGATGCGGTTCCGGATTTACCCAGTGACCTCTTTGAGGAACTGACCGATCTCGTTGAGACCCCCCTGTTGATCGAGGGAAGCGTTGCGGACCATTACCTGGCTCTGCCCGCGGAGGTCTTGAGCACCGTGATGCGTGCCCATCAGCGTTACGTGCCTCTGTATCGCAAGGACGCGGATTCCGACCCCCTGGCCTTGGACGCCCGCAGGAGTTTGCTGGCGCGGTTCCTCTGCATTGGCAATGGCCTTGCCGAGGCCAGCGACACCGTCCGCCGGGGTAACGAACGGGTCCTGAAGGCCCGGCTGGCTGACGCTGAGTTCTTTGTCCAGGCCGACCGCGCCGTCGCCAGCGCTGAGCGGCGCGAGCAGCTCAAGCGGGTGACCTTTGCTGAGGGCCTGGGTTCACTCCTCGATCGCGTTGAGCGGCTCGAGTGGCTCACTGCCCTACTGGCCGAGCAGCTCGAGCTGCCGAACCAGGTGGCCGACCACGCCACCCGCGCGGCTCACCTGTGCAAGCACGATCTCGTCAGCCAGATGGTTGGTGAGTTCCCTGAGCTGCAGGGCGTCATGGGCGGCAAATATCTGCTCGCCGAGGGTGAACCCCGCGAGGTGGCCCTGGCTGTGCTGGAGCACTACCAACCCAAGGGGGCCGGTGATGCCCTGCCGAGTTCGGTGGCAGGTGCTGTGGTGGCCCTCGCGGAGCGCTTTGAACTGCTTCTGAGCATTTACGCCAAGGGTGAGCGTCCCACCGGTTCCTCGGACCCCTATGCCCTGCGCCGGGCTGGCAACGGCATCCTCCAGATCCTTTGGGATCAAGGTTGGAGCCTCAACATCAAGACCCTCCTGGAACGTGCGACGCAGCATTGGGCCAAGCTGCTGCCCCATTTCAAGGTCGATGCAGCGGCATTAGCTCAGGAACTCTCCGAGCTCATGGGGCAACGCCTGCAGAGCCTGCTGGAAGAGGCCGCCATTGATTCCGATCTGGTTCAAGCCGTCGCTGGTGAAACGGTTTCTCTCGAGAGGCTCCTGGCCGACCCGGGTGATGCGCGTCAACGGGCTTCTCTCCTCCAGAGCCTGCGCTCTGGCGGCGAGCTCACCGCTGTCCAGGCCGTGGTCACCCGTGCTGCGAAGTTGGCCACCAAAGGGGATCTGCCTCAGACGGTTCTCTCGGCCAGCGCTGTTGTCGATGCAAGCCTCTTTGAGAAGTCCAGCGAAGCCGGGATGCTTTCGGTTTTGAACAGTCTGGAGCCCGTCGCCACCGGCAGTGATCCCGATCGCTACGCCCAACTGGCCCAGGGACTGATCGCTGGTGCGTCGGCCCTTGCGAATTTCTTTGATGGAGAGGACAGCGTGATGGTGATGGCTGAGGACGCATCGATCCGCGCCAATCGCCTCAATCTGTTGGGTGTTCTCAACAACCAGGCATCGGTTCTGGCTGACTTCAGCCGGATCAGTGGCTAACGCTCTGTAACAAGAGGTCTTAGCCTGTTTGCAACAAAGAGGCTGATCCGCTGACGACTTCCATCCGCTCAGCAGAGCTCGACAGGCCACTGAGTCGCGGCGATTTCTCCCTCGCTTCTTTTCGCCAGTCCAGCAACGCCAGAGCGCTCTGGCAGGTCCTCGTGACCGTTCTTCCCATTGCCTGTCTCTGGGCCGTCATTCCCGTTTGCGCGGCTGATCCTGGTTTGCGCTGGCTTTTGGTGCCGGTGCTGCTGGCACTGGTGTTGTTCTCTGCCCGCAGCTTCTCGCTGATGCATGACTGCGGCCATGACACGCTCTGGTCAACGCGATGGTGCAACCGACTGACGGGCTTTGGCTTGGGTTGCTTGAACGCCATTCCGCAGTTCCCCTGGTCCCGGGGTCATGCCTTTCACCACAAGCACAACGGCAATTGGGATGTCTATCGGGGGCCGTCGTCCCTTTTGACGGTGGAGCAGTTTCTCCAGTTGTCCCCTTCTGCCCAGTGGCGCTATCGCCTGATCCGCCACCCCCTGATGCTCTTTCCCGGTGGCTTCTTTTACCTGGTGATCCGTCCCAGGCTTCAGCTACTCCTCGGCTCAGCTGAATTCGCGGGCGCAGCACTGAAGCAGGCCATTCGCTTCCCTAGGACGGGACCCTCCGGTTGGAAGCGCTTTGTTCTGGACTTTAAGTCCAGCCACTGGTACACCACAGGTGAATGGATGGACCTGGTCGCCAACAACGTCGTGGTTCTGACCAGTTGGGTTCTCATGGCTTCCTGGTTGGGCCTTGGGCTTTTTCTGAGCTGCTATTCCTTCGTGATGGCCTGCTCAGCGGCCATGTTTATCTGTGTCTTCTTTGTTCAGCACAATTTCCAGGGTTCTTACACCAGTGGAACCTCCGGTTGGAGTTATTTCAAGGGTGCCATTGAAGGCAGCAGCAACCTTGTGCTGCCAGCCATCTTGAACTGGTTCACGGCTGATATTGCTTTTCATTCTGTCCATCACCTTTGTGAACGCATTCCCAATTACAGACTCCGGGACTGCCACCGCTTCCATTCGCATTTACTGCAGAACTGCACCTATCTGACCCTGAAGGACATCCCCCATTGCTTTGACCTCATTCTTTGGGATTCCAAGGCCCTGGAGTTGGTCAGCATTGATCAAGCACTGAGCACCGCCTCGGCTTAAGCACAAAAAAAGGCAGTGGAGTAATCCACTGCCTTTTTTGACCAACCAGGTCCTTATTTGCCGCTCAACGCCGGCTCACGATCGGCTTTGGCTTTGGCCTTCTGGTTCCCGACGCGAATACCACCTTTGATGGTGCTCACGGCCAGCATGGCGTTGACCTCGCCGTCCTCGCGGACGGCGCTGGGAACGGGCTTGTAACCCTGCGGTGCCAGGGCGTTACCGCGGAGAACGGAGCCGAGGGTCAGCAGGGTCAGCTTGAGTTGCTGCCAGGGGTTCATCGCTACCACGCGCTTGTAGAGGTAGCTGTCGAACGTCAGGCGCTGAACGTCCTTGTCGTCGCACATCTCGACGAAGGCTTCACGGGCCGCGTCGTTGCGGTAGAAGACGTTCTGGAGAATTTCGAGCACCTTGTAGGTGGCGCCGTACTGGCGATCCCACTTCTTGAGGTACTTCTTGAGGTCGGCTTCAGTCGGAACCCGCTTGCCGCCTTGGCTGGCCTCAACGATCTGCTCGGCGCACATCCGACCACTCTTGGCGGCGAAGTAGATGCCCTCACCGGAGCTCTTGGTCACATAGCCGGCGGCATCACCAACAAGCGCCATCCGGCCGACGACGCGGCGGGGACGGGGGTGCTCAGGAATCGGGTGGGCCTCAACTTTGATGACTTCGCCATTCACCAGACGCTTCTTAGCGCGCTCGCGAATGCCCTCCTGCAGGCTCTTAATCAGCGCCTGGTTTTCCTGCATGGTCCCGGTGCCGACCGCGACGTGGTCGTACTTAGGGAACACCCAGGCGTAGAAGTCGGGGGACACATCCGTGCCCACGTACATCTCGGCCAGGCTCTCGTAGTACTTCATCTCCTCAGCAGGCAGCTTGATGCGCTCCTGGAAGGCGATGGCCACGTTGTAGTCACCAGCATCCATGGCCTTGGCCACGCGGCTGTTGGCACCGTCGGCGCCAATGATCAGGTCCACCTCGAGACTCTTGGTCTCACCAGTGGCCTCACCCTCGCTGTAGTCGGAGTAGGTGAGGGTGTAGGGCCCCTGGCGGTTGGCGCCGGTGTCGATCTTGGTCACCAGACCGTTGACCAAGTTGGCGCCGAGTTCAGCGGCGCGGTCGCGCATGAAGGCATCCATGACCTCCCGGCGGCACATACCGATGTATTCGTTCTCGTTTTCGAGATTGATGTCCACCTCACGGTTGGAGGGGGAGATCATCTTCATGTTGCGGACCTTGCGGTCGATGATCGACTCGGGCAGGTCGAACTCCTCGACCATGCACA
Organism: Vulcanococcus sp. DEBay_Sum29NL08_54; assembly: GCF_017859255.1. Lineage (NCBI taxonomy): Bacteria > Bacillati > Cyanobacteriota > Cyanophyceae > Synechococcales > Synechococcaceae > Vulcanococcus > Vulcanococcus sp. DEBay_Sum29NL08_54. The sequence goes on along the minus strand of NZ_JAFMNJ010000006.1, from coordinate 9,929 downwards.
GAGGGATGGCCCCACCACAGGGCTTGGCGTTATCCAGCTTCCGCTCGAAGATCCAGGTCTCAATTCCCGCCTTAGCCAGAATTTCAGCAGCACAGGAACCACTCGGGCCGCCGCCCACCACCGCGACTCGCAACATCTTGAAACCCGCTCCGCCAGAAGGATGTTGACGCGAAGCTAACACCGCTTGATAGGCAACCGCTGGCAACTCCAGCGCGAGCTCGTAACATCACATAACCCCAGTTCCAACGGGAGTTCTCGCTTGCCTAGCCCCGGTCGTCAGACCAGCCAGTACCGGGCGGGCGCAAGCAAGGGCGGCGCTGAACCCTCCGGCATGGATGACATTCCTCTCGCCAGGCGCACCCTCTCCCCCAGCCTGCAGCGCAAACGTCGGACTCCCGTTGCCGTAGCCAGCGCCTCTGCAGCACTCGTTCTCGTTGCAGCTGTGGCCTATGCGTTGCGGGCTCCACTGCTGCAACGGTTGGCTCCCGTTCCCGTTGCCGGGCTGAGTGCCCGTCTGAGTTCCGACGGCCGCCTGCTCGGTCACTTCCCCTATCCCGAGGCGGAGGATTCCCAACTGATCAGTATTGGCCCAGGCGTGGCACTCAATGCCCAGGCGGCCGAGGCTCTGCGTCAGATGCGCCGCGCTGCTGATGCCGAGGGTGTGGACCTGCGGGTGCTCAGTGCCTTCCGCTCGATCTCCCTTCAAAAGCAGATCTTTTTTGACGTCAAATCAGAGCGCAATCAAAGTGCTCGGGAACGAGCGCAGGTCAGTGCACCGCCCGGATTCTCTGAGCACAGCACGGGCTACGCCGTTGACTTTGGCGATGGTCGACGCCCCGAGACCCATCTTTCCCAAAGTTTCGATCGCACCGAGTCCTTTGCCTGGCTTGAGCGCAACGCCAATCGCTTTCATTTCGTCCTCTCCTTTCCGAAGGACAACCGTCAGGGCGTGAGCTACGAGCCCTGGCACTGGCGTTTTGAGGGATCCGCCGATGCGCTGAAGACCTTCGATGCCGCCGGCCGCTTCTCGGAGTAATCCATGGAACTGATGCATGGCTGAGGCCCCATTGCCGGAATTGCTGGCGCCGGCGGGTTGCTGGGAATCCCTCAAAGCGGCCGCCGTCAACGGAGCTGACGCGGTTTATTTCGGGGTCGAGACCTTCAACGCACGGCTGCGGGCCGAAAACTTCAAGGCGTCTGATCTCCCCGAGGTGATGGATTGGCTCCATCGCCGCGGCCTGAAGGGTTTCCTGACCTTCAACGTCTTGGTCTTCACCGACGAGCTCAGCCGAGCGGCGGAGTTACTGCTGGCCGCTGACGCTGCCGGAGTCGACGCCCTCATCGTCCAGGACATTGGCCTTGCCGCATTGGCCCAGCAGCTCACCCCGGAGCTGGCTATCCACGGCTCGACCCAGATGTCCATCACCAGCGCTGCCGGTGTGGCCATGGCCCAAGAGTTGGGCTGCCAGCGCGTGGTCCTGGCGAGGGAGTTGAGCCTCAAGGATCTGCAGCGGATTCAGCAGCAGCTGGTGAAGCGTCAGCTGGAGATGCCCCTTGAGGTCTTCGTTCACGGCGCCCTTTGTGTGGCCTATTCCGGCCAGTGCCTCACCAGTGAGGCCCTTGGCCAGCGCAGTGCCAACCGCGGCGAATGCGCCCAGGCCTGCCGGCTTCCCTATGAACTGATTGTTGATGGAGAAGAGCTGGACCTCGGCGAGCAGCGCTATCTGCTCTCACCCCAGGACCTAGCCGCCTGGGATCTGTTGCCGGAGCTGGTGGATGCCGGCGTGGCCAGCTTGAAGATCGAGGGCAGGCTCAAAGACCCCACCTATGTGGCCGCGGTCACCGATGCCTACCGCCAGGGTCTCGACCAGCTCTTTGGTGAGCGCACGCCTTTGGAGCAGTTAGAGCAGCGGGAGCTCCGGCGAAACCTGGAGTTGAGTTTCTCGCGCGGGCTCAGCACCGGTTGGCTCGCAGGCATTGATCACCGTCAGCTGGTCCATGGGCGCTGGAGCAAAAAGCGCGGCCCCTGGCTTGGGCGCTTGGAGCGTGTTGATGGGGACTGGCTGCTCTTCAAGGGCCGTCTGGATTGCAAAGCCGGTGACGGACTCGTGCTGGAGGTCCCCCATTCCGATCCCCTGTTGCCCCCTAAGGAAGTCGGGGGACGGGTGATGGCGATCGAGCCCAGGCCGAAGGGGGGATGCGCCGTGCGACTGGGTCCCAGGCGTGTTGATTTGCGTGGCTTGCGCCGGGGCAGTCCCTGCTGGCTGACCAGCGATCCCCAGCGGGAGAGCCGCTTTCAGCGCATGGCCGAGCGCTCCCTGGAGGAGCAGCGGCGCCCTTTGGTGTTGAAGGCCTCGGGCTCGTGCGGGACCGCCCTTCGGCTTGAGGTCGTGAGGGCGGCCGGTCTGTCGATCGAGGGATGCTTCGTTCTCAGTGAGCAGCCCCTCGCGCCTGCGCAGGGTCAAGCCTTGAACCGTGAACGCCTGGAGCAGCAACTCGGACGACTTGGCGGCACCCCTTGGCGTCTAGAGCAGCTGGAGCTGGAGCTTGAACCGGATCTCTTTCTTCCGCTTGCCCAGTTGAACCAACTGAGACGGCAACTGGTGGATCAGCTCGCACAGCAGGCCACTCCAGTCCCCCCAACGATCCGGGAGCCGCGCCCAGCGGCTGACCTCCTGGAGGCCTTGATTCCTCCCATTGCTGAGGCCGAACGGCTGGAGCCCCAGTTGAGCGTTCTGGTGCGTGACCTCGACCAGCTCGATGCCCTGAAGGATCTTCCAGTCGATCGGGTGATCGTTGATCTTGAGCATCCTGCGCAGCTGCGGGAGGCCGTCAAACGCGGCAAGGGGTATTGGCCCGGCGGCCTCTGGTTGGCGGGTCAGCGGATCTGCAGGCCCGATGAGTCCTGGAGTCTGGAACCGCTGATTCGCGCTGAGCCGGACGGCTATTTGGTTCGGAATGTGGATCAGCTTGAGCGGCTCACGCCCCTGGCCCCCTGCCAGGGCGATTTCTCCTTGAACGTCGCCAACCCCATCACTGCCCGCTGGTTGCTTGAGCGCTGGGGCCTGGAACGGCTGACGGCGAGCTACGACCTGGCGTTGGATCAGCTGTTGGCCCTTGTCAGGACCTGTCCTCGCGAGGCCCTCGAGCTGACCCTGCACCAGCACATGCCGCTCTTTCATATGGAGCACTGCCTGTTTTGTGCCTTCCTCTCTGAGGGGCACGACCACACCGACTGCGGCCGTCCCTGTGAGCAGCATCAGGTTCTCCTGCGGGACCGCAGCGGCGCAGAGCATCCCCTGCGCGCTGATCTGGGTTGCCGCAATACCTTGTTCAATGCCCGTGCGCAGACCGCCGCTGAGGCCATTCCCCAATTCCTGGAGGCTGGCGTTCGCCACTTCAGGCTCGAACTGCTGCAGGAAACCGCCGCGGATACCCAGCGCCGTGTCGCCCTCTACCGCCAGGCCCTCAACGGAGAGATCAGCGGGCAGATGGTCTGGCAGAGCGAACAGTTGGAAAGCCGCCTGGGGGTGACCCGCGGAACCCTGTCCGAGCGCCACTAGAGCGGTTTGTTGCTGGGATAGATTGCGTTAACGCACCGAAGGGTTCTTTGGTTTTGGTGTGTGGTCGTTCGTCACGAACGCTCCAGACACATCAGCCACGCTGCAAGAGATACCGGCTTTGTTCGATCAGGTTCATTCCTGCGACGTTGCCCATGGGTTTCAGCCACCGTTCCCAAGCCAACGCCTGCTCTTGAGTTGAGCGTTGCGGCCGTTAGCTGCGGCGTGCTCCAGCCAGACCATCCCTGACCTCCTCCCTCGAGCCCCATCCATGAGCGGCGAGCATCCCGGAACACCGATCCGCAATATCGCGATCATTGCCCACGTCGACCACGGCAAAACCACCCTGGTGGATGCCCTGCTGGCCCAGTCGGGCATCTTCCGCGACAACGAGGCCGTCCCCACCTGCGTGATGGACTCCAACGACCTGGAGCGTGAGCGGGGTATCACGATCCTCTCCAAGAACACTGCGGTGGACTTCGAAGGGATCCGGATCAACATCGTTGACACCCCTGGTCACGCTGACTTCGGTGGCGAAGTGGAGCGCGTGCTCGGCATGGTCGACGGCTGTCTGTTGATCGTGGACGCCAACGAGGGGCCGATGCCCCAGACCCGTTTCGTGCTGAAGAAGGCGCTCGAGAAGGGCCTGCGTCCGATCGTTTTCGTCAACAAGATCGACCGCGCCCGCGTTGATCCTGAGCAGGCCGTCGACAAGGTTCTGGATCTGTTCCTGGAGCTGGGTGCCGACGACGATCAGTGCGACTTTCCCTACCTCTTTGGTAGTGGCATGGGTGGCTACGCCAAGCCCGACATGGCCACGGAGAGCGACAACATGCGTCCGCTCTTCGATGCCATCCTTCGCCACGTTCCGCCCCCGGTTGGCGACCCCGAGAAGCCCCTGCAGCTTCAGGTCACAACCCTCGACTACAGCGATTTCCTCGGCCGAATCATGATCGGCCGGATTCACAACGGCACGATCAAGGGCAACCAGCCGGTCGCACTGTTGCGTGACGACGGCAGCGTCAAGCGCGGCCGCATCAGCAAGTTGCTCGGCTTCCAGGGCCTTCAGCGCGTTGAGATTGAACAGGCTCGCGCCGGTGACCTGGTGGCCGTCTGCGGCTTTGACGAGGTCAACATCGGCGAAACCATTGCCTGCCCTGACGAGCCCAAGGCGCTGCCCCTGATCAAGGTGGACGAGCCGACCCTGCAGATGACCTTTGTGGTCAACGACTCGCCCTTCGCGGGCAAGGAGGGCAAGTTCGTCACCAGCCGTCAGGTGCGTGACCGTCTGAATAAAGAGCTGCTGACCAACGTCGCCCTGCGGGTTGAGGACACCGACTCCCCCGATCGCTGGGCCGTCAGTGGCCGCGGTGAGCTGCACCTGGGCATCCTGATCGAGACCATGCGCCGTGAGGGCTATGAGTTCCAGGTCTCCCAGCCTCAGGTGATCTTCCGCACCATCGATGGCACCCCTTCGGAGCCCTTCGAAACCCTGGTGCTGGATGTGCCCGAGGAATCGGTGGGTGCCTGCATCGAGAAGCTCGGCGTCCGCAAGGCCGAGATGCAGAACATGGAGAACACCAACGACGGCCGCACCCAGCTGGAGTTCGTGGTGCCCTCCCGAGGCCTGATCGGCTTCCGTGGTGACTTCATCCGCGCCACCCGCGGCGAGGGGATCATGAGCCACTCCTTCCTCGACTACCGCCCGATGCAGGGCGATTTCGACACCCGTCGCAACGGCGTGTTGATCGCCTTCGAGGAAGGGACCGCGACCTTCTATGCCCTGAAGAACGCCGAGGACCGCGGTCAGTTCTTCATCACCCCTGGCACGAAGGTTTACAAGGGCATGCTCGTGGGCGAAAACAACCGTCCCCAAGACCTCGAGCTCAACGTCTGCAAGACCAAGCAGCTCACCAACATGCGCTCGGCCGGTGCAGAGGAACTCGATACCCTCCAAGCCCCGATGCAGATGACCCTGGAGCGGGCGCTGGAGTACATCGGTCCCGATGAAATGCTCGAGGTCACCCCTGAGTCGATTCGCCTGCGCAAACTGCCCGCGAAGAAGCCCGCAAAACGTTGAATCAGCCCCTCGACCCTGAGGAAACCAGCCTGACGCGCGATCCCCGTTTCGGGGAGGCCGTCAGGCTTTTCAATGCGGGTGAGTGGTACGCCTGCCACGACGGCTTTGAGGAGCTCTGGCACGAGACCCAGGGACCTTGCCGCCGCACGCTGCAGGGGATCCTCCAGATTGCGGTTGCCCACCACCATCTCGACCGCGGCAATCAACGCGGTGCCATGGTTCTCCTGGGCGAAGGCCTCGGCCGTCTACAGGGGGCAGGGCCGAACCAGTTCGAGCTGGCCCTCGACCCCCTGAGGCAGGTTGCCCGTGAACGCCTCTTGGCCCTGCACGAGAACCGCTCGCTTGAGGGCATCCCCTTGCCCGAACTCACACCCATTGATGCCGATTCCTGAAGGAACGCAGCGGTGCTCGGCGATACGATGGATGTCACCGCGTTGCTGGAGTGGGTTTGGCCGCAGATCGCAGCACTGCCCGTCTCTGGTGCAGTGCCCTCGCTAGTCGCGCGGCAAGCCTTGGACTCTTGATCGGCGTCTGCGCCCCAGGTTGGGCTCAGCAGACCGTTCCGGCGGCTGAAGTCATCAGCGTTGAAGAGGTCGTCAGCGCAGAAGCGGGCGATGGTTCTGCTCCCATTCCCACCAAGCCCCTGCGGTTGAACACCGGCCTGGTGACGATTGAGTCGGACCAACAGCAAGCGGATCAACAGACCGGTGTGATCACCGCCAGTGGCAACGTCCGCATCGTCTATCCAGATGAGCGGGTCGTGGCCACCGCCCGCCAAGCTCAGTACTTCAGCAATGAGGGCCGGGTTGTCCTCAGTGGTGACGTCGACATCCTTCAGGACGGCGGCAATTGGCTGCGTGCTGAACAGGTGATTTACCTGGTGGACAGCGAGCGCATGCAGGCCATCCCAGCACGCGGTCAGCAGGTTTTTAGCCGTGTCGTTCTCCAGACCCTCCCCAGCTCGGGCCCCGCGAAGCCATGAGCCTGGTCCTTGATCGCGTCGCCTTGACCATTGGCGGCCGACCTTTGGTGAAAGAGGTCAGCCTCAACCTCAATCCTGGAGAGGTGGTCGGGTTACTGGGCCCCAACGGAGCAGGTAAGACCACCACCTTCAATTTGGTGACCGGTCTGCTGCGCCCTGATTCAGGGGCCGTGACCATGGATGAGACCTGTGTTGCCGACTTCTCCATGCCGGAGCGTGCCCGCTTGGGCATCGGCTACCTCCCCCAGGAAGCGAGTGTCTTCCGCAGCCTGAGCGTCCAGGACAACCTGATGTTGGCCCTCCAGGAAAGTGGAGCCCCCAAGGAACAGCGCCGTGATCGGGTCGAGCAATTGGTGCAGGATTTCCACCTGAAGCCCTTTCAGCACCGCCTCGGTTATCAGCTCTCAGGCGGTGAACGCCGGCGCTGCGAAGTGGCCCGTGCCCTGGCGGTCGGCGAAAGCGGTCCCCGCTATCTGCTGCTGGATGAACCGTTTGCAGGTGTCGATCCCCTGGCCGTGGCCGACCTTCAGACCTTGATCGCCGGACTGCGGGATCGAGGCATGGGGGTGCTGATCACGGATCACAACGTTCGTGAGACCCTGTCGATCACCGACCGCGCCTACATCCTGACGGAGGGAAGCATCTTGGCCAGTGGCCCCTCCCGTGAGATGGCGAATGACCCCCTGGTGCGTCGCCACTACCTCGGGGAGGACTTCCGGCTGTGACGATCGCACCGACCTGGACCGAGCCCCTGCGCCGGCAGTCTCAAAAGCTCCAACGCCAGTGGAGAACCCTCCCTCTGCTGGATCGCTGGCTGTTTGCCGAGATGCTCGGCCCACTGCTCTTCGGCATCGCCGCCTTCACGGCCGTCTCCCTCTCGGTGGGTGTCGTCTTTGAGTTGGTCCGCAAGGTGGCCGAGGCAGGCCTGCCGCTCTGGGCCGCTGGCAAGGTCCTCGCCCTGCGCATGCCCGGCTTCTTGGTGCTGTCCTTCCCGATGGCCACCCTGATGGCCACCCTGTTGGCCTTTAGTCGCCTCTCGGGCAGCAGCGAACTCACGGCCCTGCGCAGCATCGGCGTGAAGACCTGGCGCATGGTCGTCCCCGCCCTGGTGCTGGCGGCCCTGATGACGCTGCTGACCTTCGTGTTCAACGACGTCATTGTTCCAAGCGCCAACTATTCGGCCTCCAACGTCCTCGATAACGCCCTCGGTCGTGCTCTCTCCGCCCAGACGGGCAAAAACGTTGTCTATTCGCGCTTCGGCCGCATTACACCCAAGGAACCCGGTGGCAATGCCGGAGAGGGACTGACCCAGCTCTTCTATGCCAAGGAGTTCAAAAACGGTGAGATGCAGGGCGTCACCCTGCTCGATTTCTCCCGTGAGGATCAGCAGCAGGTTTTGACCGCCAACACTGCGGTCTGGGACGAGAACAGGGCGATGTGGGAGTTCCGCAATGGCCGAATTCTCAACATCGATGCGGCCAATAACTTCACCACCTCAGCCAACTACACCAGTTACTACTACCCCTTCACCCGGGCTCCCCAGGATGTGGGCATGCTGCCCAGTGATGCGGCCCAGATGACCGTGGCCCAGGCGCGCCGCGCCGAGGCGCTTCTGGTTCAAGCCGGTGATCAAAAGGAAGCCCGGCGGCTGCGGGTGCGGATCCAGGAAAAATTTGCCTTCCCGGCCATCTGCCTGGTCTTTGGCTTGATCGGCAGCAGCCTTGGGGTTCGCCCCAATTCCCGCACCAGCCGCAGTCAGGGCTTCGGCATCAGCGTTTTGCTGATCTTTGGCTACTACCTGATGTCGTTCATCTTCAGCTCCCTCGGCATCAAGGGAACCCTCTACCCCTTCTTTGCCGCTTGGTTGCCGGTTTTGATTGGTCTTGGTGGCGGTCTTGTGCTGCTTCGCAAGGCCAGCCGCTGACCTTGCCTTTGGCGCGGCAGACTGTTCGCCATCTTTGATCTCGTCAGCGGTTTCGTGACCGATCCGGTTCTTGCGCTTGGTCTTGCTGCCTTTGCGCTGCTGCTCCTGGCCCTTCCCCTGTCCTTCTGGAGCGTCAGTGGCGGAGGCCAGGGCAGCACCGTGGTTCGCCTCCTGGTGGCGACGGCCAACTTGGCTCTGACAGCGCAACTGGTGCTGCGCTGGTGGCAGTCCGGCCACTTTCCGATCAGCAACCTCTACGAGTCCCTCTGTTTCCTGGCCTGGGCTTGCACCTTGACCCAGTTGCTGGTGGAGCGGACCTATCGCTCACCGCTCGTGGCGGCGTCCGCTACACCCATGGGTCTGGGCTGCGTGGCCTTCGCCTCCTTTGCCCTGCCGGATCAACTGCAGCAGGCCGCCCCACTGGTGCCCGCCCTGCGCTCCAGCTGGCTGGTGATGCACGTCAGCGTGATCATGGTGAGTTACGCAGCCCTCTTGGTCGGCTCTTTGCTCTCGATGGCGGTGCTTTTCACCGATCGCGGCCAGGCCTTGGAACTGCGCAGCAGCTCTATCGGCAGTGGCGGCTTCCGCCAGGCCAGCCTTGCCGCCGACGGAGCTCCGGTTGAGCTTTCGTTGAGCAGCGCCTCCCTCTCCCTCAGTGAGCAGCTCGACAGCCTGAGCTACCGCACGATCACCGTTGGCTTTCTGTTGCTCTCCGTTGGCATCGTCAGCGGTGCCGTCTGGGCCAACGAAGCCTGGGGCAGCTGGTGGAGCTGGGATCCCAAGGAAACCTGGGCCTTGATCTGCTGGCTTGTCTATGCCGCCTACCTTCACACCCGCCTGAGCCGTGGTTGGCAGGGACGCCGTCCTGCTTTGGTTGCTGTGGCTGGCTTTGTGGTGATCTGCGTTTGCTACATCGGTGTGAATCTGCTGGGCATCGGCCTGCACAGCTACGGCTGGTTCTTCAGCTAAACCAGCACATCGCTGCTGCACCTTGGGCCACAAAAAAAGCCCCGGCTAGGCCGGGGCTTTTGTGTGCCGTGGGTTGGCTGACTCAGGGGCGCTTGCTGTTGCGGATCCCAGTCATGGCATCGGCGTAGCTGGGCTGGTTGAACACGCCCGAGCCGCTGACGATGGCGTTGGCGCCGGCTTCGATCACCTTCCAGGCGTTCTCGGCCTTGATGCCGCCATCCACCTCGATCCAAGGATCCAGACCCTTTTCGTCGCACATCCGACGCAGGTCACGGATCTTCTGCACCTGGCTCTCGATGAAGCTTTGGCCACCGAAGCCGGGGTTGACGCTCATGATCAACACCAGATCACAGAGCTCGAGGCAGTACTCGAGGGTGTCGATCGGGGTGCCGGGGTTGAGCACCGCACCGGCCA